>NZ_JAAGPO010000480.1:0-1736 GCF_017104825.1 Burkholderia sp. Ac-20345
TGCGCATCGGTGTAGCCGGGCCCCCGGCCGACGAGCGCGGCGAGCCGGTGGCGCAGACGGGCCGATGCGGCCGCATGCGTGTTGATGTCGGCCTGCGCGTGCGGAATGGGTTCGCTTGCCCGGAGCACGGCGACCTGCATGTCGAGCCCGGCGTCGGCGCGTTGCGACGTGAGGCGGAGCAGATAGCTGTGTTGCTGCAGCGTATCGCGCGAGATCGCGAGGAGTTGCTGTTCGAGCACGAGCTGCAGATAGGTTTCGACGATCGCCGCCTGCAGCGACACGGTGGCCGCGTGCTCGAGCGCGCGCTGCTGGTCCGCGCGCAGCGCCGCGGCGCGCGCCAGCGCGTGCTGCCGGCCGGCGATGTCGAGATTCCACGATGCGCCGAGGAGCGCCTGCGCGTCGACCTGCCAGTGGCCGGCCGCGGGCGGTGGCGTCCGGTAGCTGCCGGGCAGGCGCGTCGGCACCGCGCTCACCGTCGCGCCGAGTTGCGGCAGCAGCGCGGCGTTTTCGACGTCGGCGTCGGCGAGCGCCTGCGCGACACGTTCGCGCTGCGCCTGCAGTGTCGGTGCGCCGGCCAGGGCATCGTCGACGAGGCGATCCAGCTGCGCATCGCCGAACGCCGTCCACCAGCGTTCGGCGATCGTCGGCGAGCCTGCGCCGGAGGCGTGGATCGCGGCGCCTGCATCGAGTTGCTCGACGGGCGTCATCCGCGCCGCCGGGCGTTGCGAGCCGAACGGCGCGCAGCCGGCGATCGCGAGCGCGGCGAGCGCGGGAACCAGGCGGCGGGAGCCGCGCGCTCGGTCGATGAGGAAGGGCATGGTCGGTTTCCTGTGCGCGATGGCGAACGATATATCTAAAAATATATCTTTAGATATTATTTGACGCTCGGCAACTGGTAGAAATAGCAGTCGGCCGAACCGGCCGGCGTCGTTGAAACAGCTGAAAGGGGGGCAGATCGGGGTGCGCGGGTTACGCCATGGCAAGTGCGTCGAGCGCTGCCGCGAGCGTTTGTGCGACGGACTGGCCTGAGGTGTCGATGCGGCAGTGCGCGCATGCGCGGTACAGCGATTCGCGCGCGTCGTGCAGCGCGGCGAGCGCCGCGCGCGGGTCGGCGACGTTCAGCAGCGGGCGGGATGCGTCGTCGCGCGTGCGATGCCACAGGGTGTCGAGATCGCTCGCGAGATGGATCACGAAACAGCGCTGGCCGAGCCGGGCGCGCGTCTCGTCGCGCAGCACGGCGCCGCCGCCGGTCGCGAGCACGAGCCCCGGCCCGCGCGTCAGCGCATCGATGACGTCGGCTTCGCGTGCGCGGAAGTCGCCCGCATGGAATTGCACTGCGACCGGGGCACCGAAGCGGCGTTCGAGTTCGCGGTCGGCGTCGACGAACGGCAACCCGAGCGCGCCGGCCAGTGCGCCGCCGAGGGTCGTCTTGCCGGCGCCGGGCATCCCGACGAGCGCGATGCGCGTCGTGCCGGCCTGCGAGCGCGGGCTCACAGGCGGCTCCGCAGCGACGGGGCGCGGCGTGTCACGGCGGCGATCCGCTGCATCCGGACGTAGTTGGCGAGCGGGTCCAGTGCATCGGTGATGAAGGTGTGAGGCGCGCCAGGGGCGGTGTCCAGCGCAATGCCGGCGATGACGAGCGAGCCGTCGTACAGGGCGTCGGTGAGCGCGCCGATCCGCGCGCCAAGCGCCGGCGACGCGGCGCCGAAATCGGCGACGACGCGGCGCGAGCGCGG
>NZ_JAAGPO010000481.1:0-1433 GCF_017104825.1 Burkholderia sp. Ac-20345
CCGTGTGCCCGACGCGGGCGCGGTGTTCGACGATCCGCACGTGCGCGCACGCGGCGTCGCCCGCGAGGTGGCGGCCGACCGGTCGCTCGCGGTGCGCTTCCCGGTGAAATTCTCGCTCGGCCTGCCGGACGGCGACGACCGTGTGCCGGCGCCCGGCGAGCACGGTGGCGGATAGCGCGATACCACTGGACGCCGACGATAAATAAACAGGAGACAGCCATGACGAATGGTGCGCAGTACCGCCCCGGACGGGCGTGGTCGATCGCGACGATGCTCGCGCTGATGATGCTGGTGAATTTTCTCGACAAGGTCGTGCTCGGCCTCGTGTCGGTGCCGATGATGCGCGACCTGCATCTGAGCCCGACGCAGTTCGGCGTGATCGGCGGCAGCCTCAACTGGCTGTTCGCGGTCGCGGCGGTCGCGGGCGGTATCGCCGCGAACCGCTGGCCCGCGAAATGGCTGCTGTTCGCGATGGCGGCCGCATGGGCGCTGCTGCAACTGCCGATGCTCGTCGCAAGCTCGATCTGGGTCGTCATCGCGTGCCGGGTGTTGCTCGGCATCGGCGAAGGGCCCGCGTCGCCGGTCGCGACGCATGCGATCTACAAATGGTTTCCCGATACGCGGCGCAATCTCCCGGTCGCGCTGCTGCACCAGGGCAGCGCGCTCGGCCTGCTGATCGCGGGGCTCGCGATTCCGGTCGTCACGTCGCACTGGGGCTGGCGCGCGAACTTCGCGGTGCTGGCGCTGCTGGGGGCCGTGTGGTGCATCGCGTGGGCGGTGGTCGGCGAGGAGGGCACGCTGTCACGCGGCCCGCGCGCGGCGGGCGGCGAACGCGTGCCGTACGGGCGGCTGCTCACCGATCGCACGGTGCTCGGCAACTTTCTCGGCCATTTCGCGGCGAACTGGATTCTCGCGATGACGCTCACGTGGATGCCGACCTACCTGCAGCTCGGGCTCGGCTTCGGGCCGCACGAGGCGGGGCGCATGTTCGCGCTGTTCGTCGCGGTCACGTCGCCGCTCAGTCTCGCGCTGGCATGGCTGTCGCAGACGTTGCTCGCGCGCGGCCTGCCGTCGCGGCACGGGCGCGGCACGTTCATTGCCGTCACGCTCGCCGTTGCCGGCGCAATGCTGGCCATGCTGCCGGTGCCGGAGGTGCCGCGCACGGCGAAGCTCGTGCTGCTGACGCTCGGCAGCGGCCTGACGCTGACGATGTACTCGGTCGGCCCCGCGATGCTCGCCGAGGTGACGCCGGACGCGCAGCGCGGCGGCGTGCTCGCGCTCAGCAACGGCTTCGCGTCGCTTGCGGGCCTCGGCGCGCCGGTCGTCACCGGGATGCTGATCGAGGCGAGCGGCGCGTCGGTTGCGCGCGGCTTCGAACAGGCGAGCGTCGTGTGCGGCGTCGTGCTGATCGTCTGTGGCGTGCTCGGCGCGTG
>NZ_JAAGPO010000482.1:0-1494 GCF_017104825.1 Burkholderia sp. Ac-20345
TCGCGGCCAGCACCTCGACCTGCAGGCCGAGGTGCTGGCCGCGCTGTTCGACGTGTGCGCGCAGCCGGCCGACGCCGCCGCCGGCCGTGCGCCGTCGATGCGCCGCTGGATCGTCGAACAGGCACGCGACTACGTGCTCGCGCACCGCACGCGCCCGGTCGGCGTGCCCGAGCTGTGCGAGCAGTTGCACGTGAGCCGGCGCACGCTGCAGTACTGTTTCCAGGACGTGCTCGGCATGGCGCCCGCTACCTATTTGCGCACGCTGCGGTTGAACGGCGCGCGGCGTGACCTGTGCGGCCGCGCGGCCGGCTCGGTGCAGGACGTGGCGGAGGCGTGGGGCTTTTGGCATCTCAGCCAGTTCGCGACCGATTACCGGCGGCTGTTCGGCAAGCGGCCGTCGGAGACGCTGCGCGATCGCGCGGTGATGGTGGCGGTGGGGTGAGCGCGGGGCGGTAGTCGAAGCGGTTCTGGTTTCGGCTCAGGCTCAGGCTCAGGCGGCGCGGACACGCAGCTACGCTTTCAGCCTCGCAACCAGCCGCCGCACCGTTTCCCTATTCGGCCGTAGCCGCCGCTTTGCGCGGCGCGGGCCACGCCAGCGCATCCCAGTCGATCGCGCGATAGGCGGCTTCGACCGCCGCGAGATCGGCCGGCCGCTCGCTGCGATGCACGCCGCGCAATTCGGCGGGCACGTCGAGCGCGACCGGCACGCAATGCGGATAGTCGCGCACGCGCAGCGCCGGCCCGATCGACGTGAAGCACGCGAGCGTCGGCACGTCGAAACCGTCGGCGAGATGCAGCGCAGCCGTGTCGGGCGCGAACAGCAGGCTGGCACCCTTGACCCATGCAATGAACCGGGCCGTACCACCGGCCGCATCGGCGCTCACGTCGACATACGCGGGATGCGCGACGGGCCAGAACCCGGCTACCGGCAACCCGTAGCGCTGCACGAGCTGCTCGACGATCGTTGCCTGCAGTGCCGGCGGCACGCTGCGCAACGCGGTGCTCGCGCTCGCGCAGAACAGCACGTACGGGCGCTGCCATTGCGCAGGCAACGCAGGCAGCGGCAACTGCGCGAGCCAGCGGTTGCGCTTGGCCGACGCCGGCACCGACGCGGGCTCCACGCCGAGCGCGTCGAGGAAGAAGTCGATCATCGGCAGCCGCGCGAACGCGGGCCAGTACAGGTGATTGCCGACGTCGATGCACGGCGCGTCCGCCGGCAGCGCGCCGGCGGGGTAAGGCAGCGCGTGCGACGGCGCGACGCTGTCGGCCGCGAGCGCATACAGCGCCTCGACATAACCCGGTGCGCAGGCCGGTCGATACAGCGTGAAGTGCAGGCCCGGGTGCGCGGCGCGCAGCGCGGCGAGGGCCGTGAGCCCGATCACCGAATCGCCGAGCGTGACACCCATCCCGTTGATCACGTGCACGTGCCGTGCGCTGTCGTAGTCGAGCCGGAACGGCTGGTGCGCGGCGTGCAGCAGGCCGCGCGCGGGCGCA
>NZ_JAAGPO010000483.1:0-1534 GCF_017104825.1 Burkholderia sp. Ac-20345
TTGCGCCGCCGGCTGCCCGGGCGGCGCCGGAACCTGAACATGTCGCGGCGGCATATTTGCTACTCTGGAAATCAGCAGGGAATGCGTTTTACCGGGGGCCGGAGCCGGCGCCGAAGCGCCATCCGGGCGGCATGGCGCCGGCCGCCCGCGAAGCATGAGACCGGAGACAACCTCGATGACCGAATCGACTCACGCCGTCACGAACCAGTTCGACGAACTGGTCGACTATAACCTCTTCGCGACGGACATCGCGCTGCACGACGCGCTTACCCGCGCGGGCGCCGACTGGGCCGTGCCGCAGCTCGACGCATACGGCGCGCGGCTCGGCAGCGCCGACACCGCGCGGCTCGCCGACGCAGCGAACCGCCACACGCCGGAACTGCACACCTTCGACCGGCGCGGCCGGCGCATCGACCACGTCGACTTCCACCCGGCGTGGCACGCGCTGCTCGGCCAGTACCGCCACGAAGGCTTCGTGTCGCTCGCGTTCCGCGAGTCGCGCCGCGGCCGCTGGGCCGCGACCGCGGCCGGCTTCTACCTGCATGGCCAGATCGAGGCCGGCACGCTGTGCCCGGCGACGATGACGCAGGCCGCGATTCCCGTGCTGCAGAAGGAGCCCGCACTGTGGGCGCTGCTGCGCGACAAGCTCTACAGCGACGACTACGATCCGCGCGACGTGCCGGTCGCCAGCAAGCGCTCGATCTGGTTCGGCATGGGCATGACCGAGAAACAGGGCGGCTCCGACGTGCGCGCGAACACGACGCTCGCGACCGCCGTCGGCGCGGGCGGGCGCGGCGGCGAATACCGGCTGCGCGGCCACAAGTGGTTTTTCTCCGCACCGATGTGCGACGCGCACCTCGTCGTCGCGCGCACCGAAGCCGGCAGCCCGTCGTGCTTCTACGTGCCGCGCTGGCGGCCGGACGGCACGAAGAACGCGGTCGAGATCCAGCGGTTGAAGGACAAGGTCGGCAACCGCAGCAACTCGAGCAGCGAGATCGAGCTGAACGACGCGTGGGGCATCATGCTCGGCGACGAAGGCCGCGGCATCCCGACCATCATCGAGATGGCCACCTACACGCGGCTGAACTGCGTGCTCGGCAGCGCGGCGATGCTGCGCCAGGGCGTCGTGCAGGCGATCGCGTACACGCGCCAGCGCCATGCGTTCGGCCGCGCGCTCGCCGAGCAGCCGCTGATGCGCACCGTGCTCGCCGATCTCGCGCTCGAAAGCGAAGCGGCGCTGTCCCTCTCGATGCGTCTTGCCGACGCATTCGAGCGCGACGACTCGCCGCTCGAACGCGCATGGAAGCGCATCGTCACGCCCGCCGCGAAATTCTGGGTGTGCAAGCGCGCAGTCGAGCTGACCGGCGAGGTGATGGAAGTGTTCGGCGGCAACGGCTACGTCGACGACGGCCCGATCGCGCGGCTGTTCCGCGAAGCGCCCGTCAACTCGATCTGGGAAGGCTCGGGCAACGTGATGTGCCTCGACGTGCTGCGCGCGGTGTCGCGCGAGCCCGACGCGGCCGCCGCGCTGTTC
>NZ_JAAGPO010000484.1:0-1384 GCF_017104825.1 Burkholderia sp. Ac-20345
CGCGGCGGCCCGCATGCGAGCGGCGCTGCCGCGCCGCGCGCCTCAATGCTTTTCCATCCGCTCCAGCGCCTTGATGTCCTCCTCGGACGTCATTTCGCAGGCGAGCAGCGTCTTGCCCTTCAGCGCCGGGCCCTGGCGGGCCGACACGAGGATCAGCGCACCGCCCGGGCCACGGACCGTCAGCCGGCGCGAATAGCCGACGGACGACGCGCCGAGCAAGTGGCCCTTCTCGAGGGTGAGCTGGTAGCGTTTCGCGAGCTGGTCGGCGACTTTGCCGTCCACGAGCACGCCGATTCCGGTACTGACGAACACGACCTGCTGCGTCGTGAAGCCGTCGCGGTGGATCGGCTCCGGCAGGCGATAGACCGCTGCACCCAGCATCGACTCGTCCGGTTTCGGATCGGCCGCCTTGGCGGTGTTGTAGATCGAGTCCATCAGGTCCGACGTGAACGGCGGCTTGCAAAGCGCGGCGTTGAAGATGTCGGGCTGGGCGGGCGGCGCGGCGAGTGCGGTGAGCGGCACGCCGGCAATGGCAACAGCGACGGCGCCGACGGCAGCGGCACCAAGCCTCGAAAGGCGATGGGACATGGATGCAGTTCTCTCAGGTTTTATTGTGAGGCTGCATGGTAATGCATTGCCGCATGCCGAACGGTCGGCGTGGAGCGGCCGGATGGCGGCAATGCAACCGGCGCGCACGCCCGCGCCCAGCGCTCGATTCCGTTGCCGGGCAATCGATGCGCGGGGCGTTGGGGCATGCGCGTCATGCAGCCGGTGTGATGCCGGTTCGTGCGCTTGCGCTTGCGTGCGGAAGAACCGTTACGGTGCGACGACCGGATGCTTCAACGCGTGCGCGGTCTCGATCCACTGCGCGTGGAATTCGTCCGCGTCGGGCTTGAGCCCGAGTTCGCCGTTGCGATAGGCCATCGCGAGCGTCTGCACGGCTTCCGGCAGCTCGTGCTCGGCGGCGCGGCGATACAGCGCCAGCGCGCGCGTCTCGTCGCGCGGCACGCCGCTGCCTTCGCGGTACGCGTTCGCGAGCATGAAGTCCGCGGCCGGGATGTCCGCGCGCGACGCGATCTCGAACCAGTGAGCAGCCTGCACGGGATCGGCGGCGATGCCGTAGCCGCTCCGATAGATCAGCCCGAGGTAATACGCGGCGGCCGGGTCGCCCTGCGCGGCCGCTTCGCCGAGCAGCGTGCGGGCGCGTGCGTAGTCCTTCGGCATGTCGCTGCTGCCGAGCAGCAACGCCTTGCCGAGCGCGAGCTGCGCACGCCGGGCGGCCGGCGCGTCGGCCTTGCTGTCTGCCGTCGCGGCCGTTTCCAGCCAGCCGCGCCCCTCGTCGCGCAGCCCCGGTTCGCGCGCATCGACGAGCGCGATGCCGAGG
>NZ_JAAGPO010000485.1:0-1532 GCF_017104825.1 Burkholderia sp. Ac-20345
TCGGCAGGCCGGCCGGCGGCGGCAGTTCGGTGCGGGCGGGTGCATATGGTGCGCGGCCCGCGAGCACGTCGGCCGCGTGCGGCCAGTCGGCCAATCCGGGCCCGATGAGGCCGATGCTTTCGATGAAGGCGGTGAGTGTCATGACGGGCCTCAACGGCGGGCGTGGTCGGCGCGGCCGAGGATCAGGCTGCAATTCGTGCCGCCGAAGCCGAACGAATTGGAGAGGACGGCGCGCACGCGCGCATCGCGGCTCGCGAGCACGTAGTCGGCGGCGAGTGCCGGGTCAGGTTGCGTCGTGTTGACGCCGGCCGGCATGAACTGCTCGCGCAGCGCGAGCGCGGCGACGACGGCCTCGAGCGCCCCCGCCGCACCGAGCGTATGGCCGGTTGCGCCCTTCGTCGAGCTGCATGGCGTGCTGGCGAACAGCGCGCCGATCGCGCGGCTTTCGGCCGCGTCGTTGCTCGGTGTCGCGGTGCCGTGCAGGTTCACGTAGTCGATGTCGGTCGCACCCAGGCCGGCGGATGCAAGCGCCTGCTCGATCGCGACGCGCGCGCCGAGCCCGTCCGGATGCGGCGATGACATGTGATGCGCGTCGCTCGATTCGCCGATGCCGAGCAGCAGGATCGCATCGGTGTCGAGTGCGGTGGGCGGGTCCGGCACGCGTTCGACGAGCGCGAACGCGGCGGCCTCGCCGATCGAGATGCCGTCGCGCGCGACGTCGAACGGACGGCACGGCTGGCGCGACAGCAGTTCGAGCGAATTGAAGCCGTACAGCGTCGTCAGGCACAGCGAATCGACGCCGCCGACGACAGCCGCGTCGATCAAGCCGGCCTCGATCATGCGGCGCGCGGAGCCGAACACTTTCGCGCCGGACGAGCAGGCGGACGAGATCGCCATCGCGGGGCCGCGCAGCGCGAAAAACGCGCGCACGAATGCGGCCGGCGAATACGGGTTGTGCGTGTGCGCGTAGCGGAAGTCGGCGGGCAGTGCGCCGCTTGCCGGATCGCGGCGCTGGTACGCGTGTTCGGTCTCGAGGATGCCTGCGGTGCTCGTGCCGATGAACACGCCGACGCGCGCCGCACCGTAGCGCGCCACGGCCGCAGCGACGCGTGCGTCGAAGCCGTCCTGCGTGAGGCCGAGTCGCGCGAGGCGGTTGTTGCGGCAGTCGAAGTCGGCGAGGTCGGCGCGCACGGGCTGTGCATCGACGCCCTCGACCGCGCCGATCCACGTGTCGAGGTCCGCACGCTCGAAGTCGCAGGGCTGGAGCCCGCCGCGCGCGTCGCGCAGCGCATCGAGGGTCGCATCGAGGCCGCGGCCGATGCAGCTGGTGGCGGTGAAGTGCGAGAGCAGGAGAGGTTTCACGAGGGTCGCATCCGGTGGCCGGAACGGGCGCCGCAGCAGGGCTGGCAGGCGCGCCGTTCGAGGTCAGATTTTATCAAACGGGGGGGCCGAACCGGCCGGCTCGCCCGGCCCGCCGGGCGGTTCGGGCGCGAGCGCCGCGCGCAGCGTGGTCCAGTGCAACTTCGCGTCGG
>NZ_JAAGPO010000486.1:0-1474 GCF_017104825.1 Burkholderia sp. Ac-20345
CCGTGCCGGCCGGGCGGCTGTCCGGCGTGCCGGTTGTCCGTTCGGCCTGGCGCTGGCCCGCGCGTTGTGCCGATCCTGCCGCGGCGTGACCATTCGCCGCACTGCCCGCCCGCCCGTTGCCGCCCGCCGTGCGCGGCACGACATCGGACAGTTCGATCTCGCCGCCGAGCCGCGCGGCCGCGCTGAACGCGAGATACAGGCCGACCCCGTGCCCGCCCTGCGTGCTGTCGACCGGCATCGCGCCGAGCGATTCACGCAACGAGGCCGGAATGCCGGGCCCGTCGTCGCATACCTCGAATTCGATCTCGTCGGCCGTGCCGCCATGCGCGACCTTCGCGGCCAGCGTCACGCGCCGCGGGCTCGCGCGCGCGGCGTTGTCGAGCAGGATCGTCAGGATCTGGCCGGCCGCGACCGTATCGTCGAGCGCGACGCCCGCCGGACGCGCGCCGAGCAGCTCGAACTGCACGTGCGGATGCCGCAGGCGCCAGTGCTCGACGAACGTGTCGAGCCAGTCGTCCACCGGCTGGCGGCTCGCGGGCGCGCTCGCACGGCTGCGCAGGCGCGCGAGCGCCGACGTGCAGAGCGACATCTGCTCCTCGAGCACCTTCAGGTCGGCTTCGTAGCGGGCCAGCCCCGGATCGTCGCGCGCCGCGTCGCGCAGCTCCTCGGCGAGCATCGCGATCGTCGACAGCGGCGTGCCCATCTCGTGCGCGACGGTGGCGGCCTGCACGCCGAGCGCGACCGCCCGCTCGTCGCGCAGCAGGTGCTGCTGCGCTTCGCCGAGCGCCGCATCGCGCTGGCGCAGCGCATTCGACATGCGCGCGACGAACCACGCGATCAGCCCGACGCTGACCATGAAGTTCGCCCACATCCCGGTACGGTAGTAGTCGAACAGGTTCGCGGGATTGTCCATGTTGAGCGGCACCGAGTCGAAGCCGAGCGCCGCGTAGCACGCGACCGCGAACGCCGCGAGCCAGATCATCAGGTGCCACGGCAGCACGGCCGCCGCGATCGCGAGCGACGGCAGGTACAGCGACACGAACGGATTGGTCGTGCCGCCCGACAGGAACAGCAGCGCGGACAGCGCACCGAGGTCGACCCACAGCTGGCCGAGCAGCTCGAAATTGGTCTCGGGCCGCGCGCGCAGCACGCGCACCCAGGTCAGCGCGTTGAAAACGATTTCGAGCGCGATGACCATCAGCATCGCCGGCAACGGCAGATGCACGCCGAAATAGGTCTGCACGACGCCGATCGTCACGAGCTGGCCGATGATCGCGAGATTGCGGAGCCAGAACAGGTGACTGAGGTTGACGCGCCCGGTGGTGGTGATTCGTTGCATCCGAGCAGTTTACCCGTTTAGCGGGCGGCGCCTCTAGCGGGGCCGGATCGGAGCGCGGCGAACGGGACGCCCCGCGTGCCCTGCCGGTACCGTCAGCCGGCCGCGCCGGCCATCCGCTGCGCGATCTCGTCGGCC
>NZ_JAAGPO010000487.1:0-1393 GCF_017104825.1 Burkholderia sp. Ac-20345
TGCCGGTCGTGCTCGTCGTGCGGCGCGACGTGCGCGTGCGGCACCGTCGATTCCTCTCCCGCATCGGACGCTTCGCCCTGGCTGTCGGCGCGCCGGCGCCGCCGCGATCCCGCGGCGCCCGCCTTCGGACGCGGCTTCAGCTTCGCGAGCATCTGGTTGCGCGCGGCGAGCGCGGCCGCCTGATTGCCGTTCGAATACGTGAAGCGCGTGCCGTATTTTCCGTAGGTCGTCGCGGTGCGCGCGCGCACCGGCCGGCGTCGTCGCGGATCCGGCTTCGCCGCGTGGATGGTCTGCGCGATCGCGCGCGTGATGCGGCTCATGACGGCACTGCCGCCGACAGTAACTGCTGCGCGAAATGCAGGATCTCGGCGGCCGCCCACGGCCCGGCGATCGCGACGGTAACCGTCACCGCAACCAGTTTCACGCCGTACGAGATGCTCTGCTCCTGCAGCGACGTGATCGCCTGCAGGAACGAGATCGCGAGCCCGGATGCGGCCGCGACGAGCACGACGGGCAGCGAGATGTAAAGACACAGCATCATGCCTTGCGAGGTGAGCCGGATCAGGTCATCGATTTCCATCGGACAACCTCCTTGGAATCGGAATTGGAGTCGGGATCGGGACATCAGGAATAGGTCAGCACGAGGCCGTGCACGAGCGTCGACCAGCCGTCCATCACGACGAACAGCATCAGCTTGAACGGGATCGCGACGTTGGTCGGCTGCACCTGGTTCATCCCCATCGACATCAGCACGTTCGCGATCACCAGATCGACGATGATGAACGCGATATAGAGGATGAAGCCGATGCGGAACGCGTCGGTCATCTGCGCGAGCGTGAACGCGGGCGCGAGCACGATCAGGTCGTCCTCGCGCAGTTGCGCGGCCGCGGCCTTCGGCCAGATCACCGACGCGGAACGCAGGAAGAAGCGCTTCTCGCGTTCGCGCGAGTGCGCGGCGAGGAACTGGCGGAACGGCTCCTTCGCCGCGCCGAACGCCTGCAGCATCGCCTGCGTCGGCTGCGGCGACAGCGCCTGCCCCTGTAGCTGCTGCTGCGCGGCGAAACCGATCGGCGCCATGATGTACAGCGACACGAGGATCGCGATGCCGTTCAGCACCATGTTCGGTGGCACCTGCTGCACGCCGAGCGCGTTGCGCAGCAGGCCGAGCACGACGACGATCTTCGCGTACGACGTAACGACCATCGCGATGAACGGCACCATGCTCATCACAAGCACGGCGATCAGCAGGCCGGTGATGTCGTTAAACTGAACCATCGTCGCCCGCCATCCGATCGATCCGCACGCCGAGATGCGCGCCCACCGCGACGAGCCTGCCGCCGCCGATCGCCTGGCCGTATGCGACGAGCCGCACCGGCACGTCGCGCGCGGCGAG
>NZ_JAAGPO010000488.1:0-1400 GCF_017104825.1 Burkholderia sp. Ac-20345
TCATCGTGCCGCGCCTCGATGCGCGCGCCGCCCAGCGCGTGCAGGTGGCCGCGCAGCAGGCGGCGCCCGTATCCGTGATCCAGCCCGGCGCGGCCCCGGCCGACCAGACGCTCACGCTGCCGGGCGCGGTGATGCCATATGCGGAAGCATCGATCTACGCGCGCACCAGCGGCTACATCGCGCACTGGAACGCGGACATCGGCTCGCATGTGAAAGCCGGGCAAACGCTCGCGCAGATCGCGGCGCCCGACCTCGACGCGCAGTTGCGCCAGGCGCACGCCGACACGTCGACCGCGCAGGCGAACTACGACTACGCGAAATCGACCGCGCAGCGCTGGCAGGGCATGCTGACGACGCAGTCGGTGTCGCAGCAGGACACCGACACGAAGGTTGCCGACATGAATGCGAAGCGTGCGATGCTCGCGTCCGCGCAGGCGAATGCCGCGCACCTGAACCAGCTCGTGTCGTATGAATCGGTCACCGCGCCGTTCGACGGCGTGATCACCGCGCGCAACGTCGACGTCGGCACGCTCGTGACGGCGGGCGGCACGCCGGGCAGCCCGGGGCTGTCGGGCGAACTGTTCCACCTCGAGCAGACCGACACGCTGCGCGTGTTCGTCGACGTGCCGCAAGACAGCGCGGCCGGCATCTCGGCCGGCACGTCCGCGTACCTGACCACGCAGCAGTATCCGGGGCGGCGCTTCGCCGCCCATGTCGCGCGCAGCGCGGGCGCGATCGATCCGGTCACACGCACGCTGCGCGTCGAGATCGACGTCGACAATCGCGACGGTGCGCTGCTGCCCGGTGCGTATGCGCAGGCGCACCTGCTGGTGGCGAGTGCGGCGCCCGCGTTCGAGCTGCCGGTCAGCGCGCTGCTGTTCCGGCCGAACGGCGTGACGGTCGCGACCGTCGATGCGAACGGACGCACCGCGCTGAAATCCGTGCAGATCGGGCGCGATTTCGGCACGCATGTCGAGATCGTCGCAGGGCTGGCCGCGACCGATCGCGTGATCGACAACCCGGGGGATTCGATCGCCAGCGGCGAGGCCGTGAGGGTCGTGTCGGTCGAGCATGGCGCGACGCCGGGCGCTGCGGCAGGCGCGCAAGCGGGCTCGGCAACCGGTGTGCCGGCGGTGTCTCACGCGGCAGCGTCGACACCGGCTGCAACGCCTGTTTCAACGTCAACGAACCCCCACGGCTGATCGCCCATGACAACCCGCGAGATATCCGACATGTGCCTCTTTCGTCCGCTCCCGTTCGCCCGCCGCGTCGTCGCGCTCGGCGTTGCCGCCGCACTGGCCGCGTGTTCGACGCTGCCCGCCTATTCCCCGCCCGCCGTCGCGGTGCCCGCGCACTATGCGGGCATGCCGGCTGCGGGCGCGCCCGCCGCGCAGCCCGGC
>NZ_JAAGPO010000046.1:0-63400 GCF_017104825.1 Burkholderia sp. Ac-20345
TCGGCGGCTGCACGACCGGCGCCGGGGCCCGGCGCGGGCGACGGCGGCGACCGCCTCGGGCTGACGATGCACGCGCTGACCGACGACGAGCGCCGTTCCACGGGGCTCGCGGTCGGGATGATGGTGGACGCGGTGCACGGCCCGGCAGCCAAGGCCGGCATCCAGCCGGGCGATGTCGTGCTGGAGCTCAACGACACGCTGCTGGAGACGCCGGACGACATACCGGCGCTCGAAGCGAACGGCGGCAGCGTGATCGCGGTGCTGATCCAGCGCAACAACGCGCGGAAGTTCGTGTCGGTGCGTGCGCGTTAGGGCGTTGACGCGGCCGGTATCGTCCACCTACCATCGTCCGGTATCGCACGCAGTCAGCCAGGCAACCAGGAGCCATCCGGCATGAAAGCAGCATTCATCATCGTAGTCGTCCACAGGCGCAGGGTCCGGTAGCGGCACCGCGCCGGCACCCATGCGCCCCCGACTCGTTCGGGGGCTTTTTTTTGCATTGCGCACGGCCGGGCGGCACGTGCGTGGAGGGCACACGCTTGCAATCGAACCTGCCGATCGCTTCCGAACGGGCGTCGCCGAGACACGCGACACTGATCCTGCTGTGCGCGTGCTCGGTGCTGCCGCTGAGCCTGTTCCTGCCGTCGCTGCCGGCCATCGCGCGCGACCTGCGCGCCGACTATGCGCTCGTCGCGCTGTCGCTCGGCGGTTATGCGGCGGTGGCCGCGTCGCTCGAGTTCGTGATGGGGCCGCTGTCGGACCGGTTTGGGCGGCGGCCGGTCGTGCTGGCGAGCGTCGGCGTGTTCGCGCTCGGCTCGCTCGGCTGCGTGATGGCGACCGATATTCGTGCATTCCTGGCATGCAGGCTGATGCAGGCGGCGATCACGTCGGTCTATCCGGTGTCGATGGCGACGATCCGGGACACCGGCGGCGGTGCGCGCGCGGCGAGCCGGATCGGCTACGCGGCGATGGCGGCCGCGTTCGCGCCGATGCTTGGCCCGACGCTCGGTGGCGTGCTCGACCAGACGGCGGGCTGGCGCGCGAGCTTCTGGCTGCTCGGCGCGGCGGGCATCGCGCTGTTCGTCTGGTGTGCGTTCGATCTCGTCGAAACCCATACGAAGCGGTCGTCGAGCCTCGGGCAGCAGCTTCGCGCATATCCGGCGCTGCTTCGTGCGCGCCGTTTCTGGGCCTACGCGCTCTGCATGGCGTTTTCGACCGGCTCGTTCTACGCGTTCCTGGCCGGCGCGCCGCTCGCCGCGCAGACGGTGTTCGGCATCGCGCCCGCGGAGATCGGCTTCCATATGGGCACCATCACGGCCGGCTTCGTGTGCGGCAGCTTCCTGGCTGCGCGTTACGCGCGCCGCTACGCGCTGGCCACGACGATCCTGTGCGGACGGATCGTCGCGTGTGCGGGGCCGTTGATCGGCCTCGCGCTGATGTTCGGCGGCGCGACGCATGCGATCGCATGGTTCGGGCCGTGCGTGCTGGTCGGCATCGGCAACGGGTTGTCCAATCCGGGCGCGCATGCAGGCGCGGTGTCGGTGCGCCCGGAATTGGCGGGCAGCGCGTCGGGGCTGGCCGGTGCGATGACGATCGCCGGTGGCGCCGCGCTTTCGTCGCTGATGGGTGCGGTGCTGACACCCGGTAACGCGCGCTATGCGCCGCTGGCGATGATGCTGCTGTCGGCCGCGATCGCGCTGGCGGCGGCCGTCTGCGTGCGGGTGTTCGATGCGCGGGACGCGAGGCGGTGAACGCAGGCGAGCGGAACCCGGCACGCTACCGTGCCGCGGGCGATTGGCGGACAATCGGCCGAATATCGGGAGACGACGAACCCTCCGCGCGCCGGGCACGCTCCGACGCGCGCAGGGCGACTGGACGAGGGGGGATGAGCGACTTTTCTGATTTTCAGCGAGAAATTGCCGACGCCGCGAGGGCGACATTTAGCGCGCTGCGGGCGCAGCACCCGGACGAGCATTTCTACGCGTTCGCGCTGTATACCGACAGCGGCGCGATGACGGTGGTGCCGGCGGCGAATTCGGTCGAGGGGCTGCGCCGGATCCGCGAGCAACCGGCTGTCCCGGACGACGACCCGTGGTATGCGTGGGGCTTTTCCGAATGGGCGTATGCGGCGGCGGAAGCGTCGCCGTTCAATGCGATCTGCGGCAAGCTCGCCGATGACGTGCTGAGCCCGCAGTTTGTCCGGTCGAGATTCCCGGAATTTTCGCGGCAACTGCACGCCGACATGATCGGGGCGTTGCGCCTGCTCGACCGTGAGGGCCTGTTCGGCACGGGCGACGAAAGGGCGGCGATCACGCTGTTCGTGTCGATCAGCGACGACGATGCTGCCGAGGCGCTGGAAAACGAATCGGCGAATGTGCTGAATCCGCCGGCCGTGGCCGACGCATTCCTGCGCCGCTACGACTGACCGATATCGGGATATCGCACGGCGGCCCCGCCCAGGCGGCCGCCATGCGTGCTGCGTGACGGCTTACGGCTTCACGCCCACGACGAACTCGAACGTCGCGACACCGTCGACGCCGCCCGTGACGCGGTCACCGGGCTGCAGCGCACCGACGCCGGCCGGCGTGCCCGTGAAGATCAAATCGCCGGCCTTCAGCTCGACCGAGCGCGACACATACGCGATGACGTCGGGCACGGCCCAGATCATGTCGGCCAGGTCGCCTTGCTGGCGCGTGTCGCCGTTCACTGCCAGCCAGATGCGGCCCGTCGCCGGGTGGCCGGTGGCCGCTGCCGCGCGCAGTGCGGTCACGGGGCCCGATGCGTCGAAGCCCTTCGCCCAGTCCCACGGACGGCTCAGCTTCTTCGCTTCGGCTTGCAGATCGCGGCGCGTGAGGTCGACACCGACGCCGTAGCCCCACACGTGCGACAGCGCGTCGGCCGGGTCGATCGACCGGCCGTCCTTGCCGATCGCGACGACCAGCTCGATTTCGTGGTGGAGGTCGTTCGTCAGCGGCGGATAGGCGACGGTGCCGCTGGCCGGGACGATCGCGTCGGCCGGCTTCGTGAAGAAGAACGGCGGTTCGCGGTCGGGATCGGCGCCCATTTCGCGCGCGTGGTCGGCGTAGTTGCGGCCGACGCAGAAGACGCGGCGCACCGGAAAGCGCGCGGACGACTGGTCGACTTCGACGGAAGGACGCTCGGCAGCGTCGATGACATAAGCGGACATCGGATGGCCTCGTTCGGTGGGAAGACGGATGCCGCGCCCGTACGGTGCACGGGCCGGCATGCGTGCAACGATACCCGACGCCCGCGCGGCCGGATGCGACGCAACTGCGTTTTACCGGGACAAAACTACGCGTCGGCCGCCGCCGGTGCGTCGTCGCCGTCCGGCAGCGCGGCATTCGCGTCGCGGTACGCCTTCGGCGACACGCCGACCCGCGCGCGGAAGCGCCGCGCGAAATACCCTTCGTCACGGAAACCGACCGAGCGCGCGATGTCCGCGATGCGCCGGCTCGTGTGCGCCAGCAGCGACTGCGCGAGCGCGATCCGGCGCTCGGTCACGAGATCGGTGAAGGTGCTGCCGGTTTCCTTGCGGACCAGGTGCGCGAGGTAGTTGGGCGACAGGAACGCGGCCTCGGCGGTCGCGGCGAGCGTCAGGTCCTCGCGGGTCAGGTTGGCGCGCACGTGGCGCAGCACGCGCGCGAGCGCGTCGCGCCGGCCCGCCCGCTGGGCGCCGCGCTGCGCGAGCTTGTCGAGCGCACCCGCGTACTGCGTGCAGACGAGCCCGATCAGTTGCAGCAGGTAGCCGCGCAGCAGCGTGGTCGAGCCGAACGTGCGCACGCGATCGGTGTCGAGCATGCACAGCGCGAGGCGGCGAGCTTCTTCGTAGGTGTCGCCGGTCAGGATGAAGTCGAGATGTTCCTGGAAGCGGAACGGCGTCAGCTCGGGAAAGCGGTGCGCGGGTACGTCCTCGAGATCGAGCGGGTCGACGTCGAGATCGGCACGCAGGAACGCCTGGCTGAAGTTGATCACGATGAAGTGAGCGCCTTCCGGATGCGGGATCAGGTGCTCGCGGTGCGGCAGCACGAACGCGAGCGCGCCGCGCGGAAACGGCCGCGTGACGCCGCCGATCCGCTGCTCGGTGTCGCCGCCGAGATTGAACTGGATCTGGAAATACGCGTGCCGGTGCGGCTCGGTGATTGCCTGGCGCGACGCCTGGTCGCGGATGTAGAAATCGAGCCGGTCGCTGCGTTCGGGCATCCCGTACAGGCGCGGCGGGGCGGTGGAGGGCATGAAGGATTCTGCTGTTCGTGATGCGGTTGAGCCGCGATGGTACAGCGAACCGGGCGCGACGGCGATCTGTGCGGCCGTGCGTCTTTGCCCGGTGTCGCTCGCGGCGTGCCGCGCGGCGATCATTCGTCCGGGTGGAAGCCGAGATAACCGGCGTGCGGGCTGCCGCTGCCGGCACGCTGGCTCGCCGCGCCGACCGACACGAGCGCATCTACCGTCGACGTACGGTTCGACACGAGCGTCCACGCGATGGCGTCGTCGGCGCTGGCCGGTGCCGGCTCCGATGCGCGCAGCGCCGTCAGTGCGGAGAGCAGCGTGGCGGCCGGCGGCGTGTGGACCGCGAACCCTTCGTTGGCCACGGCCGCCGTATCGATCCCCAGCACCGTACACAACTGTGCCCGCAGCGGCGTCTCGGCTTCGCTCGCCGCACGCGAGCGCGCGATGTTCTCGCGGGTGTCCGCGTCGACGATCGTGCCGCCGCGGACGAACGGTGCCTGCTGCCACGCGTCGGGCGTGCATTGCTTGCCGCCCGGCACCAGCGGCACGAACGGATTCACTTCGGCCGGATAGATCCGGCACACGAGCGGGCGCTCGTCGTAGATCGCGCACCGCAGGTCGTCGAGCAGGTTCGGGCACGGCCCGGCATGGGTCGCGGTGAGCATGACGGTGATGCGGACGGGCAGCGAGCCGCTGAGCGCGGCGCTCGAGCGCACGCGCTTGTACGCGGCGAACGCGTTGTCGGGCTCGGGCTCGACGAGCCACGGCATCGCATCGCACAGCAGCTCCACGTGGCCGCCGCGCTGCAGCCACGCCGTGGCCTCGTCGATCGTCAGCGGAATGCGCAGGTTGCGGCAGCATCCGCCGCAGCCGTTGCAGGCAAAGTCGAGGTCGGTGGGGGTGTCGTTCATTCTTGATTCGATCCGGATAACGGGGGTGTCGCGAAGCGTCGCGACTTGGCAGCGGTTGTGTTTACCGGGCGACCAGCGGCGCGACCCGGCGCCGCAGCTCGGGCACGACGCCGGCGTCGAACCACGGGTGGTGCTTGAACCACGCCTGGTTGCGCGGTGACGGATGCGGCAGCGGCAGCACGTCGGGGCCATAGTCGCGCCAGGCGTGCACGGTGTCGGTCAGCGTGGCCTTGCGGGTGTCGCGCAGGAAATGCCGCTGCGCATACTGGCCGATCAGCAGCGTGAGCCGGATCGACGGCAGCTCGGCGAGCAACCGGTCGATCCACAGTGGCGCGCATTCGGGGCGCGGCGGGTTGTCGCCGCTCGCGCCGCGGCCCGGGTAGCAGAAGCCCATCGGCACGATCGCGAAGCGCGTCTCGTCGTAGAACGTGTCGGCGTCGACGTCGAGCCAGCCGCGCAGCCGCTGGCCGCTCGCATCGTCCCACGGGATGCCGCTCGCATGGACGCGTGCGCCCGGCGCCTGCCCGACGATCAGGATGCGCGCGTCGCGATGGGCACGCACGACGGGGCGCGGGCCGAGCGGCAGGTCGGCTTCGCAGGCACGGCACGCGCGGATTTCAGTGAGCAGCACGTCGAGCGGCGCGCGCGATGGTTTCGGCATCGAATCTGATCGGGGACGGAGTGGTCATGCGGCGTCACCCGGGGATGCGTGCCGGGCGCCGACAGGCGGCCCGGACAGGCGTGGCGCGGGAGCGCGCGCCGCCTGCATCACGCGGTGCGCATCACGCCTGCGACAGGCCCGGTGCGCCGCTTTCGGCGACGGCAGCATCATACAACGCGGTTTGCGCGATCGCTCGGGCGATCCCCGCGTCGTCGTGCGAACCGTCGAGCATGCCCCAGCGCCGGTATTGAGACAGGAACCACTCGCCTTCGCGCGGATCGGGGCGGTTCACGGCGCCGCCGTCGTGGAAGCGGATCGGCAGCGGCGGCACGGCGAACGGTCCCGATCCGTAGTCGCCGAGCAGGCGCGGTGCGATCAGCCGGGCCGGCACGCCGAGCGCGTCGGGCGACGCGAGCCAGTCGGCCGTCTCGCGACGGTGCGTGGCGTTGTCGAGCCATGCGCAGGCATCGACGAGCGTGCGGATCAGCGCACGGGCAGTGGCCGGATACAGCGCGACGAAATCGCGCCGGGTCGCGAGCACCTTCTCCGGATGATCGGGCCAGATCTCGCTCGTGACGGCAACGGTGCGCCCCGCGCCGCAGGCTTCCGCCACCGCATGCCACGGCTCGCCGGCGCAGAAGCCGTCGAGTTCGCCGCTGGCGAGCGCGGCCACCATCTCGGGCGGCGGGATCACGACGCTGCGCACGTCGCGCAGCGGATCGACGTCGTGCGACGCGAGCCAGTGGTTCAGCCACATTGCGTGCGTGCCGGTCGGGAATGTCTGCGCGAGGAGCGGCTTGCGGCCGAGCGTCGCGAACGCGTCGCGCACGCTGCCGCTGTTGCGATACGCGTCGGCGAGGCCGCGCGACAACGAGATCGCCTGGCCGTTGCGGTTCAGCACCATCAGCGCGGCCATGTCGGCCTGCGGGCCGCCGATCCCGAGCTGCAGCCCGCAGACGAGCCCGTACAGCGCATGCGCGGCGTCGAGCTCGCCGCTCAGCAGCTTGTCGCGGACGGTGGCCCACGACGGCTGGCGGCTGAGTTCGAGCGTGAGGCCGTGCCGTGCGCCGAGGTTCAGGCGTTGAGCGACGATCAGCGGGGCCGCATCGCTCAGCGCGACGAACCCGAGACGAAGATGCGCGCGTTCCGGCGCGACGGGAGTTGAGGTATCCATGGCGGTCATGACTGGGGTGACGCGTCGAGCAGTTGCCGCGCGACGTCGACGATGCGCAGGCCCTGATCCATCGCGCGCTTGCGCAGTGCCGCGTACGCGTCGTGTTCGGACAGCTTGCGCTGGTCCATCAGCAGGCGCTTCGCGCGGTCGATCAGTTTGCGCTCCGCGAGTTCGCGCTCGACGTCGGCCAGCCGGCGGCGCAGCGCGTCGTCGTGCGAGAAGCGGGCAAGCGCGACTTCGAGAATCGGGGCGAGGCGCTCGGCCGACAGCCCTTCGACGAGATACGCGCTGACGCCCGCGCCGACTGCCGCGCGGATCAGCGACTGGTTCGAGTCGTGGCTGAACATCAGCACGGGGCGCGGGGCGGTGGCGTGCATCACCGCGAGCTGCTCGAGCGTGTCGCGCGATGGTGAATCGGTATCGATGATCACGACGTCGGGATGCTGCTCCTCGACGGCTGCCGGCAGGCGCGCGGGCGTCGCGACGTCGTTCAGCATCTCGTAGCCGAGGTGCGCGAGCGCGTCGCCGAGCTCGCCGATCGGTTTGTCGGTGTCGGTGACGAGCAGCACGCGCAGGCGGGCGGAAGAAGCAGACGTACTCATGACGCGAACGGCGGCGGCGAAATCGTGGCGCGATGTGCGGATCGGGGGTGGCGGCCCCGCGCGGACATCGTGTCGGTGCCGCGCGCGGCGGCCCGGCGGCCGGTGCCGCTGTCTTCATGATAGGTGGGCGGCCGGTGCCGCGTGGTGTCGCGCATGCTATGCGGCCCGGGACAAGGCCGTTTCGATCGCGGCGCCCGCGTCCGGCACGTCCAGAACGGCCGCTTCGCCGATCGCGCCGCCGACGAGGATCACCGCCGGGCTGCCGAGCCGCGCTTCGTCGATGCCGCGCGCGAGACCGCCGAGCGTGCCGGTCCAGCGGCGTTCGTCGGGCGTGCCGGCCCATTGCACGGCCGCGGCCGGCGTCGAGGGCGGCAGCACGGTGAGCAGGCCGGCGGCAATGCTGTCGACTCGGCTCATTCCCATGTAGATCGCGAGCGTGGTGCCGGTCGCCGCCAGACACGCCCAGTCGGGTTCGCCGTGGTCTTGCCGATGCGCGGTGACGAACGTGACGCCGTGGCAATGCTCGCGGTGCGTGAGCGAGATGCCGAGGCTCGCGGCGGCTGCGAAGCCCGACGAGATGCCGTTGACGATCTCGACCGGAATCGCGGCGGCACGCAGCGTCGCGAGTTCTTCGCCGGCACGCCCGAACAGCAGCGCATCGCCACCTTTCACGCGCACCACGTGCGCGCCGCGCAGCGCGTAGCGGCGCATCAGCTTCTCGATGAATGCCTGCGGCGTGGAGCGGCAGCCGCCGCGCTTGCCGACGCGGATCACGCGTGCCTGCGGCGCGAGTTCGACGATGCCGGGCGCGACGAGATCGTCGAGCAGCAGCACGTCGGCAGCGGCCAGCGCCTTCACGGCCTTCAGCGTGAGGAGATCGGGATCGCCGGGGCCGGCGCCCAACAGCGTGACTTTGCCTGTCGTCATGTCGTGTTCCTGTGCCGCCTGCATGCGGCGGTCGATAGCGCGTTGTCTTGCGCGGCGGCGGCGGGCGGTCGAAACGCACCGGCATCCGGCCGTGCCGCGCACGGAGGGACACCGTTGTCCTGATCGGCCCGCCTGGATGACGGGCATGGTTTGCGGGGACTGCCCACCGGCGCCGTTGCCGGTGTCATGCATCCGATTCAGCAATATCCGGGCCAACCGGCATGACACGTCGTGCCGGCACGGCGGGAACAGCGTGCATCGCGCCGCGCGATGGCCACGCATGCCCATGCAGCCGCCGCGCGCGGGCAGCCGCAATGCCGCATCGGCGTGCATCGTGCCCCGTCAGCGCGCACCGCGATGTCGCACGGCGACAGTGCTGCAGCGCACCACATCTGTGCTTTGCTGCCTCACGGCGCATCGCGTGCCGCGTGTCGCCGCGCGTCGCACAACGCCCGACGCGCCTTGCGCGGCGGGGCTGTCGGCCCGATTCGCAACGACATGGCACGGCGCTTGCGTTAGCTGGTTCGGGCGGATCAACGGCGATTCGTCCGGCAGTACCGATTACAGACGCGCCCGGCAACGGGCTTCATGGGCAACGGCGTCCTACGCATCGGGTCTCGACGAGACCGGGTGCGCAGGACGCCGTTTTTCGTTTGGCGGATGACATGACCGACAAAGCTACCCGTATCGATCTCTTCAGCTTCCGCACCGCGCCGATGCGCGCGTTCCACCTGACGTGGATGGCGTTCTTCGTGTGTTTCTTCGCATGGTTCGCGTGCGCGCCGCTGATGCCGTTGATCGCACGCGAATTCCACCTGACGGCCGCACAGGTCGCCAACATCAATATCGCGGCCGTGGCCGCGACGATCGCCGTGCGGCTGCTGGTCGGCCCCATGTGCGACCGCTTCGGCCCGCGCCGCGTGTATGTCGGCCTGCTGCTGCTCGGCGCGATCCCCGTGTTCGCGGTGTCGTTCACGCATGACTACCTGTCGTTCCTGATCTGCCGGCTCGGCATCGGTGCGATCGGCGCGGGCTTCGTGATCACGCAGTACCACACGTCGGTGATGTTCGCGCCGAACGTGGTCGGCACCGCGAACGCGACGACGGCCGGCTGGGGCAACGCCGGTGCCGGCGCGACGCAGGCGCTGATGCCGCTGCTCGTCGCCGCGGGCCTGATGCTCGGCTTCGGCGAGGATTCGTCGTGGCGCATCGCGCTGGTCGTGCCGGGCGCAGCGATGCTCGTGATGGCCTGGGCGTACTGGCGCTTCACGCAGGACTGCCCGCAAGGCGACATCATCGCGCTGCGCAAGGAAGGCGTGACGGTCGACAGCGGCAAGAAGGGCGGCTGGGCGAGCTTCGTCGCGGCCTGCGGCAACTATCGCGTGTGGATGCTGTTCGTCACGTACGGCGCGTGCTTCGGCGTCGAGGTGTTCATCCACAACATCGCCGCGCTGTACTACGTCGATCACTTCAGCCTGTCGCTGAAGGACGCCGGCTTCGCGGTCGGCCTGTTCGGGCTGCTCGCATTGTTTGCCCGCGCGCTCGGCGGCTGGCTGTCCGACAAGATCGCCGCGCGCCGCAGCCTTGACGTTCGCGCGACGCTGCTGTGCGCGCTGATCGTCGGCGAAGGGCTCGGGCTGATCTGGTTCTCGCATGCGCAAAGCGTCGGCATCGCACTCGTCGCAATGCTCACGTTCGGCCTCTTCACGCACATGGCCTGCGGCGCGACCTACGCGCTGGTGCCGTTCATCGACCGCAAGGCACTCGGCGGCGTGGCGGGGATCGTCGGCGCGGGCGGCAACGTCGGCGCGGTGGCCGCGAGCTTCCTGCTGAAGGGTGTCGGCGACGTGCAGCACACGCTGAGCCTGCTCGGGCTGGCCGTCACCGCGACCGCCCTGTGCGCGATGGCCGTGCGCTTCAGCGAAGAACACAAGGCACGCGAAGCCGAGCTGCGCGATCGCGCGCTGGCTGCCAGCACCGTCGCGAACTGATCGACCGAAGGAAACGTCACCATGAAACTCATCGTCATCGGCCACGGCATGGTCGGCCACAAGCTCCTCGAATGCGTCGCGGCGGAGGCGGGCAGCGCGGGCGCGCTGCAGGTCACCGTGCTCGCCGAGGAACCGCGCCCGGCGTACGACCGCGTGCACCTGTCCGAATTCTTCGCGGGCAAGTCGGCGGACGACCTGTCGCTCGTCGAACCCGGCTTCTTCGAGCGTCATCCGCAGTTCGACCTGCGCCTGAACGCGCAAGTCGCGTCGATCGACCGCGCCGCGCATACGGTCACGCTCGCGTCCGGCGAAACGCTCGCGTACGACAAGCTGGTGCTCGCGACGGGCTCGCGCCCGTTCGTGCCGCCGATGCCGGGGCACGATCGTGACGGCTGCTTCGTGTACCGGACGATCGAGGATCTCGAGGCGATGCAGGCGTGCGGCGTGCACGCGAAGCGCGGCGTCGTGATCGGCGGCGGGCTGCTCGGCCTCGAATGCGCGAAGGCGCTGCGCGACATGGGGCTCGACACGCACGTCGTCGAATTCGCCCCGCGGCTGATGGCCGTGCAGGTCGACGACGGCGGCGGCCGGATGCTGCGCGCGAAGATCGAGGCGCTCGGCGTGACCGTGCATACGGGCAAGAACACGCTGGAAATCGTCGATGGTGAGGAAGGCACGCACCGGATGGCGTTCGCGGACGGCTCGCACCTCGACGCCGACATGATCGTATTCTCGGCCGGCATCCGTGCCCGCGACGAACTGGCCCGCGCATGCGGGCTCGACGTCGGCCCGCGCGGCGGCGTCGCGATCGACGACGCGTGCCGCACGAGCGACGCCGACATCTACGCGATCGGCGAATGCGCAGCCTGGAACGGCATGGTGTACGGCCTCGTCGCACCCGGCTACGACATGGCTCGCGTGGTCGCGAAGCAGCTCGGCGGCGATGCGAACGGCGAGGCCGGGGCCGCATTCGCGGGCGCCGACATGAGCACGAAGCTGAAGCTGATGGGCGTGGACGTCGCGAGCATCGGCGACGCGCACGGCACGACGGCCGGCAGCCGCACCTACCAGTACGCGGACGAGCGCCGCCAGGTCTACAAGAAGCTCGTGGTGTCCGACTGCGGCAAGTTCCTGCACGGCGCGGTGATGGTCGGCGATGCAGCCGAATACGGCACGCTGCTGCAGATGATGCTGAACCGCATCGAGCTGCCGGAGTCGCCGGAGTTCCTGATCCTGCCGTCGTCGGACGGCGTCGCGAAGCCGGCGATCGGCGTCGAGGCGCTGCCCGCGGCCGCCCAGATCTGCTCGTGCAACAACGTGTCGAAGTCGCAGATCTGCACGGCGGTCGCCGACGGCGCGACGAGCCTCGGCGCACTGAAATCGTGCACGGGCGCTGGCACGTCGTGCGGCGGCTGCGTGCCGCTCGTCACGCAGATCATGAAGGCCGAGATGAAGAAGCAGGGCCTCGCGGTCAACAACCATCTCTGCGAGCACTTCCCGCATTCGCGCCAGGAGCTGTTCCACCTGATCCGCGTCGAGCGCATCACGACCTTCGACGAACTGCTCGCGAAGCATGGCCACGGCCTCGGCTGCGACGTCTGCAAGCCGGCGGTGGCGGGCATTCTCGCGTCGTGCTTCAACGAGTTCGTGCTGAAGAAGGAGCACGCGGGCCTGCAGGATTCGAACGACTACTACCTCGCGAACATCCAGCGCGACGGCACGTACTCGGTCGTGCCGCGCATGCCGGGCGGCGAAGTCACGCCGGAAGGCCTGATCGCGGTGGGCCAGGTCGCACAGAAGTACGGGCTCTACACGAAGATCACCGGCGGCCAGCGCGTCGACCTGTTCGGCGCACGCGTCGAGCAGCTGCCGTCGATCTGGGAGGAGCTGATCGCGGCCGGTTTCGAATCGGGCCATGCATACGGCAAGGCGCTGCGCACCGTGAAGTCGTGCGTCGGGTCGACGTGGTGCCGCTACGGCGTCGACGATTCGGTCGGCCTCGCGATCGACCTGGAGAACCGCTACAAGGGGCTGCGCGCGCCGCACAAGATCAAGTTCGGCGTGTCCGGCTGCACGCGCGAGTGCGCGGAAGCGCAGGGCAAGGACGTCGGCATCATCGCGACCGAGAAGGGCTGGAACCTGTACGTGTGCGGCAACGGCGGGATGAAGCCGCGCCACGCGGAACTGCTCGCGTCCGATCTCGACCGCGCCACGCTGATGCGCTACATCGACCGCTTCCTGATGTTCTACGTGCGCACGGCCGACCGGCTGCAGCGTACCAGCGTGTGGCGCGACAACCTCGAAGGCGGCCTCGACTACCTGGCCGACGTCGTCGTGCACGACAAGCTCGGGATCGGCGCCGAACTCGAGGCCGACATGCAGCACGTGGTCGACACCTACGAGTGCGAATGGAAGAAGGCCGTCACCGATCCCGACACGCGCAAGCGCTTCCGCCACTTCGTGAACAGCGACGCGCCGGACACGACCATCGAATTCGTCGAGACGCGCGGCCAGATCCGGCCCGCGACGCCCGGCGAACGGACGGGTGGCAAGCCCGTATCGATTCCCGTGGTGGCCGAAGGCGTGACGCAAGCCGCCACCGAACCCGCAACCGTCTGACCCTGACCGACACCAGCGTCTTTTCCAAGGAGCCCATCATGAACGATCGTCTTCCGCTGTCCTGGACCCGCGTGTGCCCGCTCGACGACATCGTGCCGAACACCGGCGTGTGTGCACTCGTCAACGGCGAGCAGGTCGCGGTCTTTCACGTCGCGCATGCCGAAGAAGGCGGCGTGTTCGCGATCGACAACGTCGATCCCGTGTCGCAGGCGGCCGTGATGTCGCGCGGGCTGATCGGCAGCCTCGGCGAGCGCGTCGTCGTCGCGTCGCCGCTGTACAAGCAGCATTTCGACCTGCGCACCGGCGAATGCCTCGAGGCGCCCGAGCAGTCGGTGAGCGCGTATCCGTCGCGGGTCGAGGACGGTTTCGTGTGGATCGCGGCCTGACCGCCCCGGAGCGCGCATGACCGCCACCCCCGTCAAGAGCGTGTGCCCGTACTGCGGCGTCGGCTGCGGGATGGTGCTGCACGTCGAGGAAGGCGAAGTCGTCAAGGTGTCCGGCGACTCCGACCATCCGACCAACTTCGGGCGGCTGTGCACGAAGGGCTCGTCGGCGCACGTCGCGCTGCGCCGCTCCGGGCGGCTCGACCGTGCGTTCGTGCGCCGTGCGCGCGAGGACGACCTGGTGCCGCTGCCGGCTCGTGATGCGATCGCCGAGACCGCGCGCCGCCTGTGCGCGGTGCTCGATGAACACGGCCCGGATGCAGTGTCGTTCTACGTATCGGGGCAGATGTCGATCGAGGCGCAATACCTCGTCAACAAGCTCGCGAAGGGCTTCGTCGGCACCAACAACATCGAGTCGAACTCGCGCCTCTGCATGGCGAGCGCGAGCACCGGCTACAAGCAGTCGCTCGGCGCGGACGGCCCGCCCGGGTCGTACCAGGATTTCGATCGCGCGAACCTGTTCTTCGTGATCGGCGCGAACATGGCCGACTGCCATCCGATCCTGTTCCTGCGGATGATGGATCGCGTGAAGGCCGGCGCGAAGCTGATCGTCGTCGATCCGCGCCGCACCGGTACGGCCGACAAGGCCGACCTGTTCCTGCAGATCCGGCCGGGCACCGATCTCGCACTGACCAACGGGCTGCTGCACCTGCTGCATGCGAACGGCCGCACCGATGCCGCGTTCATCGGCGCGTACACCGAAGGCTGGGACGCGATGCCGGCGTTCCTCGCCGACTACACGCCCGAGCGTGTCGCGGAAATCACCGGGCTCGCGGAAGCCGACCTCCGCACGGCCGCGCAATGGATCGGCGACGCGCAGGAATGGATGAGCTGCTGGACCATGGGGCTCAACCAGAGCACGCACGGCGTGTGGAACACCAACGCGATCTGCAACCTGCATCTCGCGACGGGCAAGATCTGCCGCACCGGCAGCGGGCCGTTCTCGCTGACCGGCCAGCCGAACGCGATGGGCGGGCGCGAGATGGGCTACATGGGCCCCGGGCTGCCGGGCCAGCGCTCGGTGGCATCCGACGACGATCGCCGGTTCGTCGAGAACCTGTGGCGCGTGCCGGCCGGCACGCTGCGCAAGGAGACCGGGCAGGGCACGGTCGACCTGTTCTCGCGGATGGCGGCCGGCGACATCAAGGCATGCTGGATCATCTGCACGAACCCGGTCGCCACGGTGCCGAACCGGCAGAACGTGATCGCCGGGTTGCAGGCCGCCGAGCTCGTGATTGCGCAGGACGCGTTCCTCGACACCGAGACCAACCGCTATGCGGACGTCCTGCTGCCCGGTGCGCTGTGGGCCGAGGGCGACGGCGTGATGATCAACTCCGAGCGCAACATGACGCTGATGCGCGCGGCGGTCGCGCCGCCGGGCGACGCGCTGCCCGACTGGCGCATCGTCGCCGAAGTCGCGCGCGCGATGGGCTTCGGCGATGCGTTCGACTATGCGTCGGCGGCTGACGTGTTCGACGAGATCGTCCGCTTCTCGAATCCGTCGACCGGCTACGACCTGCGCGGCGCGAGCCATGCGGCGCTGCGCGACGGGCCCGTGCAGTGGCCGGTTGCGCCGGGCACCGCGCGCGATCGGCACCCGATCCGCTACCTGAACGACGGCGTGAGCCAGACGCTGCGCCCGGCCGCCGACGGCAACGACGCGCCGCGCCTCGCATTCCCGACGCCGTCGGGCAAGGCGCGCTTCTTCGCGCGGCCGCATGTCGATCCGGCCGAGCTGCCCGACGACACGTTCCCGATCGTGCTGAACACCGGGCGGCTGCAGCATCAATGGCACACGATGACGAAGACGGGCAAGGTCGCGATGCTGAACAAGCTCAACCCGCGCCCGTTCGTCGAGCTGCACCCGGACGATGCGAGCGCGCTCGGCATCGCCGCGAAGGACAGCGTCGAGATCCGCTCGGCACGCGGCCGCGCGGTGCTGCCCGCCGTCGTGACCGAGCGCGTGCAACGCGGTAACTGCTTCGCGCCGATGCACTGGAACGACGTGTACGGCGACGACCTGTGCATCAACGCGGTGACGAACGACGCGATCGATCCCGAATCGCAGCAACCCGAACTGAAATACTGCGCGGTCGCGCTGCGGCGCGTCGAAACCGACGCGTTCGCGTCCGCCGACGAAGAGACGACGCAACCCGACGCCTGCGCCGACGACGCGCGGCCCGCGCCGGTGATGGCGCAGGCGACTGCTTCACAGGAATCCGACATGGCAGACATCGACACTTTCGCGGCCGCACTCGGCGTGGCCGACCTCGCGCCGCCGCCGTTGACGGACACCGAACGGCTGTACGTGGCCGGGCTCGTGAGCGGACTGAAGGCGAGCGCCGGCCGGCGTGAGGGCAGCGTGCCCGTGCTGCCGGCCGGCGCGCCGCTCACGCCGCCGGTGCGGTTCTGGCTCGACGGGATGCTCGCGGGGCTGTTCAGCCGCTCGCTGCCGGCTCGGACGCAGGAGGGTGCGGCGCCGTCGCTGCCGGCCGATGCCGGTGCGTCCGGCGGCGTGCGGATCGTGCGCACACGGCCGAAGGTCGTGCTGCTGTGGGCGTCACAGACGGGCAACATCGAATCGTTGACCGAGGATTACGCGACGCAGCTGATGAACGCGGGCTTCGAGATCCGCACCGCGTGCATGTCCGACTATCCAATCGCGTCGCTCGCCGGCGCGCAATACGTGCTGCTGATGACGAGCACGTTCGGCGACGGCGATGCGCCCGACAACGGCAGCGAATTCTGGGAAGCGCTGCAGGCCGGCAGCGCCGCGCGCCTCGACGGCGTGCACTTCGCGGTGCTCGCGTTAGGCGATCGCAACTACGACCAGTTCTGCGGCCATGGCCGCCGGCTCGACGCGCGGCTCGCGGAACTCGGCGCGGTGCGTCTCTGCGCGCGTGTCGATTGCGACGTCGAATTCCAGCGCGACGCCGACCAGTGGCTGGAACGCGTCGTCGCGCGGATCAAGGAAGCCGATGCCGCGCTGCACGCGGTGCAGACCGGTGGATTGAGCCCGTCGGGGCTGCTGCCGACGAAGGCGCATCCGGCGCCGTCGAAACTCGTCGCGAACCTGCGGCTCAACCGTCCGGGCGCGGCGAAGGACACGCGCTATGTGTCGCTGTCGACCGAAGGCGCGAACCTCGAATACGAAACCGGCGACGCGCTCGGCGTGTGGCCGACCAACTGCCCGGAGCTGGTCGACGAACTGCTGTCCGTTACCGCGTTGAAGGCCGATGCGCCCGTGTCGGTGGCGGGCGTCGGCGACGTGCGCCTCGGCGACGCGCTTGCGCGTCATTTCGACATCACGCGCCCGCATCCGGACACGCTCGCCTTCATCGCGTCGCGCAGCGCGAACGGCGCGCTGAAGTCGCTGCTCGGCGACGAACGCAAGGGCGACCTGAAGCAATGGCTGTGGGGGCAGCAGCTCGCGGACGTGCTGCACGAGTTTCCGGTCGAGCTGTCGGGCACGGAGCTGGTCGGGATGCTCAAGCGCATGCAGCCGCGCCTCTATTCGATCGCGTCGAGCCCGAGCGCGCACCAGGGCGAGATCCACCTGACCGTGTCGGCCGTGCGCTATCACAACGGCCGGCGCGCACGCAAAGGCGTTGCGTCGACGTTCCTCGCCGATCGCGCGGACGACGGCCGCGTGCCCGTGTTCGTGCAGAAGTCCGCGCATTTCCGGCCGCCGGTGAACGGCGACGTGCCGATCGTGATGGTCGGCCCCGGTACCGGCGTCGCGCCGTTCCGCGGCTTCCTGCACGAACGGCAGGCGCGCGGCGCGCGCGGGCGCAACTGGCTGTTCTTCGGCGAGCAGCACGCGCAGACCGACTTCTACTACGGCGACGAGCTGGGCGCGATGCACGACAGCGGCTTCCTGACGCGGCTCGACCTCGCGTTCTCGCGCGACCAGGCCGACAAGATCTACGTGCAGGACCGGATGCGCGAGCAGGGCGCCGAGCTGTTCGCGTGGCTGGAGGAAGGCGCGCACTTCTATGTGTGCGGCGATGCGGCGCGGATGGCGAAGGACGTCGATACGGCGCTGAAGGCGGTGGTCGCCGAGCACGGCGGCATGTCGGACGAGGCCGCGAACGACTACGTCGCGCGGCTTTCGAAGGCGCGCCGCTACATGCGGGACGTGTACTGAGCGCGTGGGCGGCGGCGGGTTACTGCTGCCGCTCCCACGCACGCGCCTGCTCGGCGCGTACGAACGTTTCCGACGACCGGGGCAGCAGGTTGCGGAACGCGCCGCCGCCGTTCCGCCGGCGGGTTACTGCTGCCGCTCCCATGCGCGTGCCTGTTCGGCGCGCACGAACGCTTCCGACGATGTCGGCAGCAGGTTGCGGAACGCGCCGCCGTCGCTGTCGATCACTTCAACCATCTTCGCGATCATTTCCTCCGGGTCGTGCTGTTCGAGCGGGAACGTCAGCCGCTCGGGCGTCACGGTATGCACGGCCGGGTCGTGCCAGCGGCGCGTGGTCTCCATCATCCGGTCGTTGAAGCCCGTGCTGTACGGGCCGGGGTTCACGACCGCGACGCGGATGCCGTGCGGCGCCAGTTCCGCCTGCATCGCCTCGGCCACCGATTCGACCGCGTGCTTCGACGCGCAATAGGCGCCCGTGAACGGCCCCGTGATCAGGCCGGCGATCGACGACACGAACACGATCTTGCCGTGCCGGCGCGCGAGCATGCCGCGCGCGATCTGCTGCGTGAGTTCGAGCGGCCCGAACACGTTCACGTCGAACAGGTCGCGGACGATCTCGACCGGCAGGTCCACCAGCGCGCCGGCTTCGCCGACGCCTGCGTTGTTCACGAGCACGTCGATCTCGAGCTCGGCCGCGCGGGCGCGATCGTGCGCCGACGTGACGTCGAGCTTGATCGCGCGCAGCGCGGTGCCGCGCTGCGTGGCGGCGGCCGTCAGTGCGTCGATTTCGGCGATGACGCGTACGCCGGCCGTCACGTCGTGGCCGCGTTCGGCGAGGCGCAACGCGACTTCGCGGCCGAAGCCGGTGCCTGCGCCGGTGATGAGGATGCGTTTCTGTGCCATGTGCTTACCTTGTGGAGTGGAAGGTTGCCGGAAAGCGGTCGCGGCAGTGCTGCGCGATCGCGGTGTCTTCGTCGACGCTGCCGCCCGAGATGCCGATCGCGCCGACGCAGCGCCCGTCGCCGTCGACGAGCGGTTCGCCGCCGCCGAACGTGACGAGCCCGCCGTGGCTGTGTTCGATGCCGCGCAGCGGACCGTCGCCCGACATCGCACCAAGGGTGCCGGTCGATGCGCGGAAGCGGACCGCCGTCAGCGCCTTGCGTTGCGCGAGATCGATCGCACCGAGAAAGCAGTCGTCGGCGCGCGCGAACGCGAGCAGGTTCGCGCCGGCATCGACGATCGCGACGGCGATGCCGGCGACCTGCAGCGATGCGGCATGCGCAAGTGCCGCGTCGATCGTGCGGCGGGCAGCCGCGAGCGGCAGCGCGGCGGTGGGCGGGTTCATGCGAGGCTCCGGTGGGACGACAGTGCCAGTGTAGGCAGTTGCGGTATATGGGAGAATCCGCATTCCGCTCGAAGGAGTTTCAAGTTTTTTTAATGATGAGCAGACGCGATCCGATGGCCGGGCTGCACGTGTTCATGACCGTCGCGACGGCCGGCAACTTCACGCGCGCCGCCGCCGCACTGGGCCTGACGCCGGCGGCCGTCAGCCTCGCGATCGGGCAGCTCGAGGGCGAGCTGAACGTGAAGCTGTTCAATCGCAGCACACGCGGCGTGAGCCTGACGGAAGCCGGCCAGCGCTACTGGCGGCAGACGGAGCCTGCGTACCGGCAGGTCATGCAGGCCCGCGACGAGCTGAAGGATGCGCGCAGCGAGCCGAACGGGCTGTTGCGCGTGACCGCGCTGCCGCTGGCGCGTGCGCTCGTGATTGCGCCGGTGCTCGCCACGTTCCGCGAGCGCTACCCGAAAGTCCGGCTCGAGATCCGCTACGAGAATGAACTGGTCGATATCGCGAAGGACGGGTTCGATGCGGGGATTCGCCTGGCCGACCGGCTGCAGCCGGGGATGATCGGCGTGCGGATCGCGCCGGCGTTGACGTGTGCGCTGGTTGCATCGCCCGGTTATCTGGCGCGGTATGGCGCGCCGGCGTCGATTGCCGAGCTCGAGCGGCATGCGTGCATCCGTTTTCGCTTCTCGGAGAGCGGGCGCCTGCACAAATGGTTGTTGCGCGACGGGCAGCGCGACGTCGATCTCGATCCGGACGCCGTATTCGTGACGAACGATGCCGACGCGGTGATCGATGCGGCGCGCGCGGGTGTCGGCATCGCGTTCGCGTTCATGCGCGAGCGGATCGAGCAGGACTTGCGCGACGGCACGCTCGTCGAAGTGCTGCCCGGTGCGTGCCGCACGCTGCCGCCGATGTGGCTGTACTACGTCAATCGCAAGCACGTGCCGGCCAAGCTGCGTGCGTTCATCGACGTGCTGCGCGAACGCGACGGCACGGACGGCGCGTAGCCGCATCGGCCGGCTGCAGCGATGGGGCCGGCGGCGCATGATGGCGGCTCCGGCCACGAAGCCATGGAGTCGCGTCATGACGGCATTCCCGTATTCCCCGATTCGAACCCTTGCAATCGCCGCAGTGCTGGCGGGCGCCGCGCTCTGTAGCGCACCGGCCATCGGCCAGACGTCGACCGTGCCGGCCGGTTCGGCTGCCGCGACACCCGACAACGCGGTACTGCTCACGGTATTCCTGAAACACGACCAGTCGCGCCCGCTCGCCGAACTGAATGCGCAACTCGCGAAGCAGGGGTTCTACAAGGCGTTTCCGCCGCCGGGCGTCGAAGTGGTGAGCTGGACTGTGACGATGGGGATCGGGCAGATCGTCGTGCTGCGGCTGCCGGCGTCGCGGCTGCGCGAGGTCAATCGCGTGCTGGAGGATACGGCGTGGGGCGCGTATCGGACGGAGTTCTATCCGACTTACGACTACAAGGCGATCGGGTTGGGGGAGCATGAGCGGGTGGAGTGAGGTGTGCGCCGGCGTGTTCAGCATCCGTCAGAATGCAAACAGACTGGGAGTCGGTCGATGGGAAGCCAATCGACTGCAACACTTTTTGAATATTTGCCGACTATCGCAATGCAGTGCGTTATCCATCGGATTCGGATCTTTTGGGAAAGAGCGCGGGAAGTAATGCAGGCAAATTTCGGTTGATTCAGCTTAAATGATTGGGAATTAATTGAATATTGAAAGTGCAATAGGACTCGTCCTAAAAGACAGTTTATTCACATATTTACGACGCTTGGCAATCGTTGACAGTCTTCCTATGGTTTCCTGACGATTGCTTTGCTACCGTTCATCGATCTGAAAAGAAGTCCAATAAAGAACGATGAACAACAAGACCTACCGTCTGGTGTATTCCAGATTCCGGGGAATGGTGGTGGCTGTCGAAGAGACGGCAACTGCCTCGGGGAAATCAGCTTCCGGCGAGCGCCGTGCAGGCCGGCGTGCGCTTGGCGGTACGGGTTTGCTGATCGCGGCTGCATCGCTGGCGGCTGCGCCTTCGTTCGCTCCGGCGCAGATCGTGCCGACGCCGGGCACGCCCACGCATGTGATCCAGACGCAAAATGGCTTGCCGCAGGTGAATATCGCGAAGCCGTCCGGCGCTGGTGTGTCGGTCAATACCTACAACCAGTTCGACGTTCAGAAAAACGGCGCGATCCTCAATAACTCGCCGACGCTCGTCAATACGCAGCAGGCCGGTTATATCAACGGGAACCCGAACTTCGGGCCTGGTCAGTCCGCGCGCATCATCGTCAATCAGGTCAACAGCGCAAATCCGTCGCAGCTTCGCGGTTACGTCGAAGTCGCCGGGAATCGCGCGGAAGTGGTGCTGGCCAATCCGGCCGGCATCGTCGTTGACGGTGGCGGCTTCATCAATACGTCGCGCGCCACGTTGACCACGGGTCAGCCTTACTACGGCGCCGATGGATCGCTTGTCGGTTACAACGTCAACCGCGGCCTCGTCACCGTGCAGGGCGCGGGGCTCAATGCGGCGAACGTCGACCAGGTCGACATCATTGCCCGCGCCGTGCAGGCGAATGCGGCGATCTACGCAAAGAACCTGAACGTCGTCGCGGGCGCGAATCAGGTCAACCACGACACGCTCGCGGCGGCCCCGATCCAGGGCGACGGCGCAGCGCCCGCCGTCGCGATCGACGTCAGCCAGCTCGGCGGGATGTACAGCGACCGGATATATCTGGTCGGCACGGAAGGCGGTGTCGGTGTGCGCAATGCCGGCACGATTGCAGCGCAGGCGGGCGAACTGACGCTGCAGTCGAACGGCCGGCTCGTGCTGACCGGCAAGACCACGGCAACCGGCAAACTTGCGATGTCGGCGGTGGGTGGTATCGACAACAGCGGCACGATCTACGGCCGGCAATCCGTGTCGGCGGACACGGCGGCCGATCTGACGAACAGCGGCACGCTCGCCGCGCAGCAGAATGCGACGATCACGGCCAGTTCGGTGAACTCGACCGGCACGCTCGGCGCGGGCGTGAACAACGACGGCTCCGTCGGGCACGGCGGCGACCTGGACGTGACCGCGTCGGGGCAGCTCACGGCGACTGGCCAGAACATGGCCGGCGGCAATGCGGCGCTGACCGGCGGCAGCGTGAATCTCGCCGGTAGCCAGACGGCTGCGAACGGTACGCTCGCGCTGAATGCGAAGGCGGGCGATCTCAATCTGTCGGGCGCGACGACGAGCGCACAGGGCGCCGTCACGGCGAATGCGGCCGATGCGCTCGTCAACGATCGCGGCAACCTATCGAGTGACAGCAGCGTCACACTCACGGGCGGCAACGTGTCGAACCAGGGGGGCAAGGTGTCGGCGCAAGGCCCGCTGTCGGTGCAGGCGGCCGGGCAACTTGCCAACCAATTGGGCACGCTGGTGTCGCAAGCCGCGGCGCAGGTGCGCGGCGGCGCGATCTCGAACAACCAGGGCACGATTCAGAGCGCCGCCGGGATGACGGTGGCAGGCGCGTCGCTGGATAACGCTGCCGGGCGGGTCGTGTCGCTCAATGGCGACGGGTTGTCGGTAACGACGACGGGCCTGCTGACGAATGCAGCCGGCACGACGGCGGACGGCGCGCAAGGCGGGGTCATTGGGGGTAATGGAGATGTCACGATCCAGGCCGGTCCACTGGTCAATCACGGCACGGTGACAGCGCAACAGGATCTTCAAACGACGAGCCGGTCGCTCGACAACGGCAGCGGTTCGCTGTCGGCTGGCCGGAACGCGAACATCGATGCCGGCACGGCACTGACGAACGCCTCCGGCAGCATTGTCGCGGCTCAGGAGGCGGCTGTCAGCGCGACGTCGCTCGACAACAGCGGCGGCACCATCAACGCGGCGCAACTGGCACTGACCGCAGCCGATCTTGCGAACCGTAACGGGGCGATCACACAAACCGGCGCGGGCACTATGGTCACAGCCGTATCCGGTACGTTAGACAATACCGACGGTACGCTGCAAACCAACAGCACGGACCTGAGCCTTTCGCCGGCCGCGCTCGTCAACGATCATGGCAAGATCGCACACGCCGGCAGTGGCACGCTGTCGATCAAGACTGGCACGCTGTCGAACAACGGCGGGCAGATCGCGACCAATGGCGCACTCGCGCTGCAGGCGGCCGCACTGTCGAACCAGGCCGGCACCCTGAGTGCGCAGCGACAGGCTTACGTTGCAGTTCAGTCGCTGGACAATCGCTCCGGTGGCTACGTCGGAGCCGACAGCGTCACACTGAACGCGCAAGGCCGGATCGACAACGGCGGCGGGACGATCGAGGCGAACAACGGTCTGACGGTGAAAGCCGATAGTCTCGCGAACGATGCGGGTTCGATCAAGAACATCGGTGCAAGCAACCTGAGCGTGACGTCGACGAATGTGCTGTCGAACACGGCCGGCGGCACGATCGGAGGCAATGGCGGCGTGTCGGTCACGGCGGGCCGCCTCGATAACTCGAACGGCTCGCTGCTGTCGGCGCAGGCGCTGACGCTGCAGTCGAACGGCGCGTTGACGAACACCGCCGGCCTGATTCAGGCCAACGGCAATCTGGATGCTCACGCTCAGGGCGCGATCGGCAATGCCGGCGGCCAGATCGAGGCGAATGGCGCGACATCAACGCTGACGCTTGCCGGCAACAGCATCGACAACAGTGGTGGCCGGATCGTCAACGTCGGGACCGGTGCGACGACGATCGACGGCGGCGCGTCGATCACGAATGTCAATGTGGCGGGCAAGCCTGGTGCCGGCGTGATCGGCGGCAACGGCGACGTGACGGTGACGGCGCAATCGCTCTCGAATATCCAGGGCGCCCAGGTGCTGGCAGCGCGCGATCTGATGCTTGCTGTCGCCAACCGGCTCGACAACTCGAACGGCGTGCTGTCCGCGGCGAACCAGGCGACACTGAACGGCCCGAACACGACGCTCGTCAACCAGGCCGGTTCGATTCGTGCGAACGGTGCGCTGGCGCTGACCACCGCATCGATCGACAACACGAACGGCAAGATTGGCAACGACGCAGGTAGCGGCGGCAGCGTGGCGTTGAACACCGGCACGCTGGTCAACCGGGGTGGCGCGATCGGCAGCGACCAGGATCTGACGGTGACGGCCGGCTCGCTGAGCGGCGACGGATCGGTCGTCGCCGGCCGCAACGGCAGCGTGTCGCTTGCCAGCGATTACACGCATACCGCCGCGAACAAACTGCACGCCAACGGCGATCTGGCATTCTCGACGTCGGGCAAGCTGACGAACCAGGGTACGCTCGACGCCAACGGTGCGCTGACCGTCAACGCGGCCAATGTCGACAACCAGGCGGGCGCCGACCTGAACTCGGCGAACACGATCGTCAACGCGAACGGCGGCACGATCGACAACGCGGGTCGAATCGAGGGCGGCACGGTCACGACGAACAGCGTGACGCTGAACAACACGGCGACGATCATCGGCCGGGACGTCACGCTGAACGCTGCCGTTATTTTGAATACCGGCGCGGCGGCCGTGATTGCGGCAGCTGATCGGGCGAACCTGTATGCGTCGAACCGGTTGTCGAACACGGGCGGCGCGAGCATCTTCAGCGTCGGCGACATCAACATCGCGGCGAACGGCCAGCGAGACGCCAATGGGTTCCTCGCCAATCGCGCGCAGACGGTGCTGAACGACCAGTCGTCGATCGAGGCGCTGGGCGGTGTCGAATTGGCAGCCGAGACGTTCACGAATACGCGCCCGGCTCCCGCGGTCGACACCGAGACGACCAGCGTCGACAAGAAGCACGAGACGAAGCGCAGCAAGTACATCGGTTGCCCGACTGGCAACGCGGCGCCGAATCATGGCGTCTGTTCCGATGCGACGTGGCGCGGGCCGTACAAGACGCCGCAGACGGCGACGTATTCAAGCAACCAGATCGTCTCCAGCATGAACGGCGACAATGCCGTCGATCGCGTGCTCGTCATCAACGTCAACGGTCAGCCGCAAACGATTTACTACAACACGCTGACAGATAACGGCAATGGCACGTTCACGGCCGTCTACTGGGACGGCTACGACCCGCATGTCAACTACGATCCCGCCAGCGAATACGCGACTCGCAGCGACGGCCACAACGGCTATCAGCGTGTCGAGATCTCGCGCGACACCACGACGACGATCCAGCAGGACAAGGTAGCGAGCCAGGCGAAGCAGGCGCAACTCGTCGCCGGCGGCAATATCGTCATGAAGAACGTCGGCACGATCAACAACGAATACAGTGCGATCTCGGCGGGCGGTTCGATCAAGATCGGCGATACGGACGTTGCGGGCCGCGCGGGCTCGGGCGGCTACGGCGGCACGACGGTCAACAACGTCGGGCAGACGCTGTATCAGTACCAGCGGGACGACATCGTTTCCACTTATGCGTGGAACGAAAACACCAGCTCGGATGTCGGCACGATCGTGCAGCCGTCGCGGGTGTACGCACCGGTCGCGATCGGTAATACCGGCGGCACGATCGTCGCGAACCAGTCGATCAACATCGATGCGAAGGACGTGAACAACCGCAACGTCGCCGCGGAAAACTCGGCGACGGGTGCAACTGGCGGCACGCTCGGCGCGAACCAGGCCAATGGCGGTGTGACGGGCACCGGGCAGTCGAAGGTCGGCCCCGTAACCGGACAGAAGCCGGTCGATGCATTGCAGTCGGTGGTGAGCCCGACCGGTGCGCTGCCCGACCTGAAGCTGCCGACCAGCGGTCTGTACTCGATCAATCCGGCTCCCGGGCAACCGTATCTGATCGTCACCGACCCGCGCCTTACAAGCTACACGAACTTCATCTCAAGCGATTACATGCTCGGCCAGCTCAACCTGAATCCGGCGAGCATCGAGAAGCGTCTCGGCGATGGGATGTATGAGCAGCAGATGGTGCGCAACCAGATCACGCAACTGACCGGGCGCACGTTCCTGCCTGGTTATGCGAATGCCGAGGACGAGTATCGCGCGCTGATGACGAGCGGCGCGAATTACGCGAAGCAGTTCGGCATGATGCCGGGGATGGCGCTGTCCGCCGCGCAGATGGATGCGCTGACGAGCGACATCGTGTGGCTCGTGAACCAGACCGTGACGCTGCCGGACGGCGGTACGACCCAGGTGCTGGCGCCGGTCGTGTATCTGGCGAAGACGCGTGCGAACGATCTGCAGCCGACCGGCGCGCTGATCGCGGCCGACGACGTCGAGATCCACGCAGCCGGCAGCACGACGAACAGCGGCGTGATCAAGGGCGGCACGAAGACGGTCGTGACCGCGACGGACATTCTGAATCGCGGCGGCACGATCGCGAGCAGCGGGACGAACGGCACGACGGTGGTGTCGGCGAGCAACGACGTCGTGAATGCATCGGGGCAGATTACTGGCAACCGGGTGGCCGTGCTGGCCGGGCGGGATGTGGTCAATACGACGCTGGTCGATACGGTTGGCGTGAGCGGGGTCGCGGGGGCGAGCAAGGTCAACCAGAGCACGATCGGTCAGCAAGGGACAATTGCGTCGACTGGGGATCTCGCCGTGCAGGCAGGTCGGGATCTGTCGATTCATGGCGCAAACCTGTCGGCAGGGGGCAATGCGCAAGTGACGGCCGGGCGCGATATCAACGTCGATACGGTTCAGTCGAAGACGGATCAGTCGTTGTATCTGAACGACCAGCACCATTGGGAAGAGTCGACGACGACGCATGTGACGAGCGGCGTCAGTGCGGGCGGCAACCTGACGATGCAAAGCGGTAACGATGCGTCGTTCAAGGGGGCGACCGTGACGGCCGGCAAGGATCTGGCGGTCGTGGCGGGCGGGAATCTGATGGCGACGGCGGTGACTGACGAGCATCAACTGAATAACGTCGCCGTCGATGGCCGGTCACGGAAGGAGGTCGATCGTACGTACGATCAGCAGGCCGTCGGAACGGCTTTCAGCGCTGGCCAGAATGCGACGCTCGGTGCGGTCAACAGGACGGATGCGACCAAAGGCAATGTCACGTTGACCGGTTCGTCGGTGACGGCCGGTACGAACTCAACGACGCCTGGTGGCGTGACGATCGCGGCATCCAAGGATGTAACGATCGCCGAAGCCCGCGAAGAGCACGACAGCTACCAGAATGTGCAGGTCAAGCGCGGCAGTTTCGTTTCTGGAACGGCGGCGAAGGAGTCGCACGATACACGAGCGAACGTTGGCGTGGCGAGCACGGTGTCCGGCGATACGGTACAGATTCAGGCGGGGAGGGATCTCACTATTCAGGGCAGCAACATCGTCGGGACAAACGACGTCAAGCTCGGGGCCGCGAACAACGTCACGATAGGGACGTCGCAGGATACCGTCCAGTCGGCGAACAGCTACGAGAAGAAGGAGTCCGGGTTCATGTCGAACGGGGGGCTGTCCGTATCTGTTGGCACGCGCTCGATGTCGGACCAGCAGCATTCGACCGAAGTCACGAACACGGGCAGCATGATTGGTTCGCTGAACGGGAGTCTGACGGTCGCGGCAGGCAGCGATCTGCACGTAACCGGCAGCACGCTGCACGCGGGTAACGACGTTAGCCTCGTCGGCAAGACGGTCAAGATCGATGCTGCGACGGATACGACGAACTTCGCGGAGCAACAGCAGTTCCGTCAATCCGGGTTGACGGTGGGCGTGACCAATCCGGTTGTCGCCGCGGTACAGACGGGCAGGCAAATGGCGAACGCGGCGCAGAGCGTTGGCGGCGATCCGCGTCTGCTTGCGCTTGCGGCGGCTACGACGGGACTCGCGGCGAAGAATACCTACGACGCGGTGAAATCGGTCGGTGGCAACCCGGTGACGGCGGCGGCGAGCATCGGCATCAACGTATCGGTCGGCGCGAGCAAGAGTGATAGTCAGACGCAAGCGCAGTCAAGCACGGCGGTGGGAAGTACGGTATCGGCGGGCCGGAATGTGACGATTGCCGCGGCCGGAGCTGGCAAGGGCAGCAATATCGATGTGATCGGGAGCACGATCTCGGCGGGTAACAACGCGACGCTTGCGGCCGAGGGCAACGTTAATCTGCAGGCGGCGCAGAACACGAGCAGCCAACATAGTACGAACAGTGGTTCGAGCGCATCCGTTGGCGTGACGTTGACCGTTGGGGCCAAGAACGGGTTGGCATTCACGGCGGGCGTCGCCGGGAATCGCGGTAATGCGGACGGTGATTCGTCGACTTGGACGAATACACATGTGACGGCCGGCAACCAACTGACCATTCAGTCTGGCGGCGATACGAATCTGAAAGGCGCGGTCGCATCCGGCAAGCAGGTGGTTGCGGATGTTGGCGGCAACCTGAATATCGAAAGCCTGCAGGACAAGGATCGCTACGATTCGAAGCAGCAGAACGCGGGCGTATCGGTGAGCGTTTGTCCGCCGCCGTGCGTGTCGAGCGTCGCCGGTAATTTCGGTCAGACGAAGATGAACAGCGACTACGACGGTGTGATCGAGCAATCGGGCATCAAGGCGGGCGACGGCGGTTTTCAGGTCGATGTGAAGGGCAACACCGATCTCAAGGGCGGCGTGATCGCGAGTAGCGACAAGGCTGTGCAGAACAGTGTGAACAGTCTGACGACGGCGACGCTGACCCACAGCGATATCGAGAACCACGCGTCGTACGATGCTTCGCAGGTCGCGCTGAGCGGGGGCTACAGCTTCGGTGGCGATAGTGGTGCGAACGGTAACAAGAGCGGTATCGGAAAGGATCAGAAAGGCAAGGCCGACAATGTGAATCCGGTTGCCGGGACCGAGTTGCCGAAGGGGGATGGCGGGCTCGCGGTTGCGCCTCCGGTTGCATTGAGCGCTTCGGGCGATGCGAATTCGACGACGCGAAGCGGGATCAGTGGCGGCGTGCTGACAATTCGTGACGATTCCCGGCAGCAACAGCTCACCGGACAGTCGGCCGCAGAGACTGTCGCGAGCATCAATCGGGATACTTCAGATACTGGCGGCGCACTTGCGCCGATCTTCGACAAGGAGAAAATCCAGGCCGGGTTCGATATTACGAGCCAGTTCATCAATCAGGTCGGGACTTTCGTGACGAACCGCGCGGCTGAAGTGGATGCTGCGAAGAAGGCCGCAGGCGACGCGAGCCTGACTCCGGAACAACGTGCGGCGGCGCAGCAAAGAGCGGATCAGCTGTCATCGGAATGGGGGCCGGGCGGGACCTATCGTCAGGTGTTGACGGCGTTGGCTGTCGCGGCTGGCGGGAACGTGACGGGAGGAGCCGGTCAGTTTGCACAGAACGCGACGGTGGCGTATCTGCAGGAACTGGGGGCGAATGGCGTCAAGCAGATCGCGGATTCGCTGGGTAGCGAGTCGGCGCGGGCGGCGCTTCACGCGATTGTTGGGTGCGCAGGGGCTGCTGCTGGTAGCCAGAGTTGCGGTGCCGGCGCGATGGGAGCGGCGGCAAGTTCGGTGTTGGGGAGTCTGCTGAAACCGTCTGACGGGATGTCTGCATCTGAGCGTGAAGCCCGCGATAACCTCGTGACGAGCCTCGTCGCTGGCGTAGCTGTGGTATCAGGGCAAAATGTCGGGACGGTGACTGGCGCAGCGAAGATCGAAGTTGAGAACAATCAGATTTCGCTACTGAAGCGCGATGCCAGAAATCCGCTAAACGTTGATTTGCTAAAGACGTTCTGCGCTCAAGGAAAGTGCACGGACGAGCAGGTCAAGCAACTGCTTCAAACGCAGAGTCAACTGGTCGACGACAGTGCGCTGGCCGGAAAAGTGGCGGGAGCCGCTGCGATTGTGGCAGCGGTTCCTGCGTTGGCACTCCTCGGCACGGAGGCGTTGATACTTGCTTTGACGAATCCCGCTGCTGCAGTCAATGCAGGCATCATTACGATCGAGACGGCCGCAGCAATTGCAACGAACTCGGTAACACCGGGGCTAGCGGTCGAGATTGCCGGGGTGAAGGCCGGACGGACGGCAATTAAGAATATCAGTGGCGATGTTGAGGAGGCTGCAAATGCTGCTCGTAATCAACCGTATGGGAATGGGGCGAGTGCGTCGTTGTCACCTGGAGCAACTACGGCTGGGAGCTCGGGCGGTAGCGTTCGTTTACCCGTAACGAATACGCCTTCTGCACTTGAGCAGGCGGCGAATTTATTCTCGTCAAATGCGCAAGGAACCATCCAGATTGGAGAAAGTACGTTTGCGACGCTTCCTAACTCAGGGAAGGCTGCCATGTTCTCGGGCGTGACCGATGCACAAGTGCAGCAATACTTCGTGCAGTTGTCGGGGGCGACTAAGTTGCCGGATCCGACACCGCTGACGATTCGCGGTGTTGCGGGTGTTCGTTACACAGTCGAGACTTCAATGGGAAACTTTACGCTACGAAGCGTATCTTCGTCACAGGCCGAAACGGGTCCTGTGTGGACAATTGAAGTTCCACGGGTAGCCATTGGGGCAACAGCGAATAAGGAAATTAAGTTTTTGAGGGGTGATCAGTAATGAAAATTGAGAATGTTGAACGTATTTTGGATAGCGCTTTTGGGCAATGGGCTTCGGGATTGTTTAGTGCTATCGGTGGATTTAATCCTGGTATTGATTTTTCGGATCAAAAGGAGGCATTCTTTGATATTCTGGAAAAATTGCTTGATCAGGGTAAGGTGAAATTCTGTCCTCCAAATGAGCTTTGGCGAGAAGGGTATGATGTTTGGGATGTTGATGCGAAAACAATCTTGGATTATTGGCGGTCGCATTGGCCAATGAATGTTACGTCTGAGAATGACGCTGATCTCACTGATTACTTTTATGATATGCCGGCTATTCTTTGGGTGGCTTCCGATGGAACGTTGCACGGTTCGTAGGATATGTGGGCGACGCTGAGTGTTCGACGATGATGCATGATGATCGCTACAGATTTATTGTTAGTTATGTTGAGGGAATGGCTCTCGATGCTGTGTGGCTATATCTTCAGGATGATGCACCTGAGTATTTTGAAAGAAAGGCGTTGTTTTTGTGGGTGGTGGGGCGAATGTTGGATGAAGGAGTGATTTGTTTGGGAAGATTCGGGATTGGATTACATGTAGGAAGCCGTGAGGCCGTTGGTTTGTTTGAGAACGCTTTTCCTTTGCGTGAGATCGAGATTGATCATGGTGTATGGTTCTTGGGGGGAGAGTGTCCTGCGGAAATTGGTTGGATTGGGGGCGATGGGCGAGTGTATTGGGCATGATTTGTGGGAGATGTATCGATTGGGTTATTTTTGTGGTGATTTATTTTTTTCGTAAAATTTATAATTGATTTTTGTTGGTTTTTTGTTGATTTGTAGTTTGGGTGTTGATTGGTTGGTGGAGTAAATTATTTGAGATCTGTTGTTTAAATTCAGTGATTGATAAAGTTTTGTGCTTTTGGTGGTGAGAGGGGTTCGGCCTTATCGATGGTCGAAATTGACGCTAAAAAATCAGATTAGATGCGAGAAACCAACAAACTTCCACTTGTCGTCGACCTCGACGGCACGCTGACGCTATCGGACACGTTGATGGAGTCCGTGATCCGTGTCGTCAGGCGTAAGCCATCAAACCTGTTGCGCTTGCCTTTCTGGCTCGCTGGCGGTCGCGCTGCGTTCAAAGTCAAGGTTGCGGAACATGCCGATTTTCGCGCGGAGTTGCTTCCTTATCGCGAAGCACTAGTCGACTATCTCGTCAACGAACGCAACTGCGGTCGCACGATCGTGCTCGCGACTGCCGCGCATCGTTCTATTGCTGAGGGTGTGGATGCACATCTCGGCCTGTTCGATTTCGTCATTGCGTCCAGCCATGACACGAACCTGAAAAGCGACGCCAAGCTCGCCGGCATTCGCCGAAAGATCGGCGACGATTTCGTCTATGCGGGCAACAGCAGAGCTGATTTGCCGGTCTGGGCCGGCGCAAACGCAGTCGTTCTTGCCGGCGTCGAGCCTGGCATTGCCGCGGCGGTCCGAAGCAGCAAGCCGGTCGAGCGAGAATTCTCGAATGTACGCGCGACCTTCTCGACATGGTGCAAGGCACTGCGCGTCCACCAGTGGCTCAAAAACCTGCTCCTGTTCGTCCCGCTGCTGACGGCATTCGCCTTTCTCGACACAGACAAGGTCGCCACACTCGTGCTCGCATTTCTATCGATGTCGCTCGGCGCGTCTGCCACCTATATCGGGAACGATCTCTGGGATCTCGACAACGATCGCCGACACCCCCGCAAGCGCGACCGCGCATTCGCGAGCGGCACGTTGTCGATTGCAAAGGGCATGGGCTGCGCAGCCGTGCTGCTACTCCTGGCTTTTGTACTGGCATTCGCGGTATCGCCCGCATTCGCCGGCATGTTCGCGCTGTATCTGGTGCTGACGACAGCATATAGCTGGCGCCTGAAATCGATCGTGCTGCTTGATGTCCTCGTACTTTCACTGCTGTACACCTACCGGATCGTCGCTGGAGCCATCGCGGCGGAAATCACGGTCAGCCGCTGGCTGCTTGCGTTTTCCGTATTCGCCTTCCTGAGTCTCGCGCTCGTGAAGCGCTGCTCCGAGCTGGTGCTTTTACGTCAAAGCGACAAGCGAACATCGGCAGGCCGCGATTACCGCGTGGGCGATCTCGAAGTGCTCTGGCCGTTCGGTATCGGCGCGTCGCTTGCCGCAGTGGTCGTGTTCGGCCTTTTCATCAACGCACCTGAAACCGCCGCACGCTATGCGGTTCCGCATCTGCTCTGGTTTGTGCAGATCGGCATGATCTATCTGTTCGGACGGCTCTGGATCACGACGGTGCGCGGCGCCATGCACGACGATCCCATCGTCCATATCCTCGAAAACCGCGGTAGCTTCAGCATGCTTTGCGTCATGGTGGCGATCGTGCTGGCCGCTCACTTCCTGCCGGCTCCATGAGTGTGACGGAAAAGAACCAGAACCGGGTGCGAGCATTCTGCCGCTTCGCCATCGTGTACGTACTGCTGTTCGTGTGCGCAGGCAACATCACCAACAGCGTGCTGTTGAAATGGGGTTTCCGCGACGACCAGAAGGGCAACTTCGCAACCAGCTACAGCCTGGTCGGCATGATGAACGGCGATGCACCGAAGCCGTATGTCTATCGCTCGTCGTTTCCGCACGCAGCGAAATGGATCGCCGAGCAACTGGACTCTGCGAAACAGGGCAAGTTGTTCAAATCGATCAAACGGCACGACTCTCTGCGCAACGCCTATTTCACGAGCGTGCCGGATGAATACTGGACGCCTGTCGCTGCGCTGGTCTACCACATGACGTACATCGCGATCGTGTTGTCGACATTGTTTGCGCTGTTGCTGATCTACAAGCTGGCGAGGCTTCACGGTCTGAGTTTCGGGCATTCGGTCGGCTTTCTGGCCGCGTTCAGTTTCGTCTATCCGCTGACGTTTCAGCAGGGCGGCTACTACTACGATTTCTTCGAACTGCTCGGCGTACTGGGTGCCTGCTATTTCCTGCTGACGAAGCGCATGCTGGCCTGCACGCTGACGATTGCCGTGTTCTCGCTGAACAAGGAAACGTTCTTTCTCGTTCCGCTCGCGCTGTTCCTCCTGCACGAGCGGGGTGTGGCAGTGTCGAAGCGGATCGGCTGGCTTGTACTGCAACTCGGAATCTGCATCGCGACCCGGCAATTCATCATGAGCGGATACAGCGGGAACGCGGGCGGATTCGTCGAGTATCACGTGTGGGACAACCTGAAGTTCTGGTTGAATCCCCAATCCTATCTGTCGTTCTACAACCTCATCGGCAAAGGCATCTTTACTCCGAGCCTGGAGAATCCGCTGATGCTCGTGCCGCTTGCGGTGTTCTTTCGGGCCGCTTGGCGTGCGACGCCAACGCGCTACCGGCGCTATTTCTTCGCAGCATTTCTGCCCGTGCTGGTGCTGTTCGTCTTTTTCGGCTACAGGGACGAAGCGCGAAACTTCTCGATCGTATTTCCCGCGATCGTGTTGATTGCGCTGCATGGCGCGAACCGCTTCAACGCAATCTTCGTCGCCAGCCCGGACGCATCGGATGACAGCCGGGGCCTGTCCGATCGTCGGCCTGACGGTGTAGTGACGATGGAAGCCGCTCGATGAACTGGGTGATTGTTGTCGCGAGTGGCGTGTTTGGCGGCCTAGCCGGCGTATTGCTGAGAGTTGCCGCGCTCAAGGGGATCGCGCTCAGCGAATCGAACGTGCTGCCATGGATTGTGCGCGGCGCCGCCGTTGCCGCTTACGGGGTCGGCTTCGTGCTTTACGCGGCCGCACTGCGCAAGACCACGCTCGGCACGGCGTATCCAACCATGGTGGCGATCTCCATGCTCGTGGTGTTGACGTTCACGGCGCTGCACGAGCACTTCTTGAAGCCGATGCAGGTGGTCGGCGCAGTTGTCATCCTGATCGGCGTCTGGATCGTCACGCGGTACGCATAACCGAGAAAACCGAATACATGAAGAACAAAATCCGGGGAACCAACCTTGTTGCAGCCTCCTTGCTGCTTGCATCGGCCGGCGTATCCGCGCAATCGATCCCGTCGGGCGCGGTGCCGACCACCAACGACCAACGTGCCCGGGAGCAGGAGCAAGCGCGTGAACGCGAGCGGACCGTGTCCGCGCCGGCCGTGCGTTCGTCGGTGTCGGAAAGTGCTGCTTTTCCGACTCTGCCGACCGAAACACCGTGCTTCCGCATCGACAACTTCACGCTCGACGTCCCCGATTCACTACCCGACACAGTAAAGTCCCAAGGCGCATCTGCACTGCCGATGGACCGCTTCGCCTTCGCCCGTGACTGGCTGAGCCACTACGCAGGCAAATGCGTCGGCAAGCAGGGCCTCGACGTACTCGTCAAAGGCCTGTCCCAGGCGATCCTGTCCCGCGGCTACATCACGACCCGCGTCCTGCTTCCCGGGCAGGATCTCTCGACCGGCACCCTCAAGCTCGCGCTGATCCCCGGCGTAATCCGCCACGTCCGCTTCTCCGACGAAAAACTCCGAGGCACCTGGACAACCGCGTTCCCGACCCGCGACGGCGACCTGCTGAACTTGCGCGACCTCGAACAGGGCCTCGAGCAGATGAAACGCGTATCGAACCAGGACGTCTCGATGCAGATCGTCCCGGCCGACACGCCCGGCGAAAGCGACGTCGTGCTCGACGTAAAACGCGGCAAACCGTGGACCGTCGTCGCATCGATCGACAATTCCGGCACGCGTTCAACTGGCCGCCTGCAAGGCAACCTGTCGGTCGGTATCGACAACCCGCTCGGCCTGAACGACATCTTCAACATCGGCGTGAGCCAGGATCTTGAACTGGGCGACAAGCGCCTCGGCTCGCACGGCTGGAACGGCTTCTACTCGATCCCGTGGGGCTACTGGACGGCGACGCTGTCGGCGTACACGAACACGTACTACCAGCAGATCGCCGGTGTGAACCAGACCTTCGTCGCGAGCGGCAATTCGAAGACGGTCGACTTCAAGCTGAACCGCGTGTTGCTGCGTAGCCAGAACGACGTGTTCGGCGCGCAATTCCGTTTGTCCCGTCGTTTCGGTCAGAGCTTCATCGAAGACACCGAAATCCCGCAGCAGCGCCGCAACAATACGTTCTTCGAGATCGGACTGACCGACCGTCATTACCTTGGCGGTGCACAGTTCGACGGGATGCTCGCGTACCGGCAGGGCATCGGTGCATTTGGCGCGCAGGACGACATGCTGGCGGCGGAGGGTGGCCCGACGTACCGCTTCCGGATGGCCGTGCTCGACGCCAACTTGTCGGTGCCGTTCACCATCGCCAAACAACCGTTCCGCTACGTCGGCACCTTCCACGGCCAGTACACCGGCAACACGCTGTACTACATCGACGACCTGACGATCGGCAGCCGCTACACCGTGCGTGGCTTCGACGGCGAGACGATGCTGGCCGCCGCACGCGGCTTCTACTGGCGCAACGAGTTGCAGATGCCGATCGGACAGACGGGGCAGGCGCTCTACGCGGGCCTCGACTACGGTCGCGTATGGGGGCCGCAGCCGGTTGCATTGGTCGGCACGCAACTGGCAGGCGCGGTGATTGGCGTGAAGGGTAGCGTCGGCACGCGGTTTGGTGCGTATGCGTACGACCTGTTCGCCGGTACGCCGGTCTACAAGCCGTCAGGTTTCCCGACCGCGCGTGTCACATTCGGTTTCCAGCTGACGGCGCAGTTTTAGCGACGAAGGTCACGCAAGAGCAGCGCGCCATCGCCGATTGCGAGACAGAACGGCACAAACCGGACATCGGCTGTCCTGCCAACGGAGTGGCAGCAGGCCGTCAGCCGACCTGTCCCCATTCCCGGATAGCCCGCCAGCCTCATGGTTTTATCCTCGCCCGCAGGGCGCCGCCCGGCAGTTTTCTCCCAAATGCATCACAAGTCATTCATCCGATGAAAAAACCCCTCCGGTTCCCGGTATGATGCGCACCTTGCGTTTGTCGGACGCGATATTTTTTATGCGATTTTGATGTGCGAGGCGCCACAAAACCGCACAATGCGAACCTGAAAGATTCTGTAATATAAATTCCGTATACTCGTAAGTTCTGATCCAGGCGCCGCCTGCCACTTCCTTCGGCCGACCGCCCACGCAGAACAACCAGATACGTCGCCGCCTGGCCGTCTTGCGCCGCGACACGCTATGCACCACCACTGAACAACCTATGTCTTCCCGCCACTCTGGTTCGCCCGGCCGCGCCGCGGCGGTGATCGCCCGTGCCCGGGCGTTGATCCGCAACGAGCGTGTGCTGTCGCCGCTGCTCGCGCTCGGCATCGGCCTGCTGCTGATCGTGGTTTTCCAGCACCTGTCGGAATCCGTCGACTACCGGTCGGTGATCCGCCAACTGCGTCACATGTCCGCCGGCGAGTGGGGTGCTTCGCTGGCCGCGACGGCCCTCAGTTATCTCGCACTTGTCGCCCGCGACGCGGTCGGCCTGCGCTATGTCGCCGCGAAGGTACCGCGCGTCGCGCTGTGGATCGGCGCGATCGCCGGGTCCGCGCTCGGTAACGCGACCGGCTTCGGCGCGCTGACGGGCGGCGCGGTGCGCGCCCGCGTGTACGGCGTGTCGGGCGTCACGCCCGCGCAGATCGGCCGGATGACGGTGTTCACGAGCGGCACGCTCGCGCTCGCGATGGTGTGGATGACGGCGATCGGCATGGTCTGCGTGCCGGAGGCGCTCGCCGCGATGCTGCACGTCGCGCCCGGCGTGCTGACGTGGACCGGCGCGGCGCTGCTCGCGGTGCTGGCCGCGATGGTGGTGATGTGCGGCAATACCGCGCGTCCGGTCGTCACGCGCTTCAAGTGGCTGTCGTTCGACGTGCCGGCGCGGCGCGATCTCGTCGCGCAGGTCGTCTATGCGGTACTCGACGTCGTCGCGGCGGGCCTGACGCTGTGGGTGCTGCTGCCGGCCGCGCCGGTCGGCTTCCCGACCTTCATTACTGTTTACGCAGCGGCGTTGCTGCTCGGGATGATCGGCCATACGCCGGGCGGGATCGGCGTGTTCGAAGCCGCGATGGTCTTTACGCTCGGTCGCGAAGTGCCGCCGCACTCGATGGTCGCCGCGCTGATCGCGTATCGCGCAATCTATTTCGGCGTGCCGCTCGTGCTGTCGGCCGGCCTGCTGGCCGGTTTCGAAGGCCGCGCGCTGCGGCGCCGGCTCGTGACGCGGCAGGCCGTGCGCGTGTCGCAGCTCGCGCCGGTGTTCCTGAGCCTCGTGACGTTCGCGGTCGGCGGGATGCTGGTGATCTCGAGCGCGACGCCTGCGTTCTGGTACCGGATCGCGATCCTGCGTCATCTCGTGCCGCTGTGGGTGCTCGAAGGCTCGCAGGTGATCTGCAGCGTGCTCGGCGTTGCGCTGCTGTTCGTCGCGCGCGGGCTGCTGCGCCGCCTCGACGGCGCATGGTGGATGACTTTCGCGCTGACGCTCGCCAGCCTCGCGCTGTCGCTGGCGAAGGGGCTCGCGTTCGTCGAGGCCGGCGTGCTCGGCACGCTGCTGGTGCTGCTGCTGGTCAGCCGTCGCCGCTTCAACCGCCATTCGTCGCTGCTGGCCGAGCGCTTCACGGTGAGCTGGTTCGTGTCGGTGGCGATGGTGCTGATGCTGGCCGTGTGGGTGCTGTTCTTCGCGTTCCGCGACGTGCCGTACACGCGCGAGCTGTGGTCGCATTTCTCGTTCGACGCGCGTGCGCCGCGCGCGCTGCGCGCGACGCTCGCGTCCGGCGTGTTCGTCGCGCTGTTCGCGCTGTGGCAATTGCTGCGCCCGGCGCCGGGCCGCTTCGTGAAGCCTGCGGAGCAGGATCTGTCGGATGCCGAACGGATCATCCGCGCGCAGGAATGCAGTGATGCGGGCCTCGCGCTGATGGGCGACAAGTCGTTCCTGTTCTCGGAGTCCCGCCAGGCGTTCCTGATGTATGCGAAGAACGGCCGCACGTGGGCCGCGCTGCACGACCCGGTCGGGCCGCGCGAGGAATGGCCGGCGCTGATCAGCAAGTTCATTGCGCTCGCACACGCGCATAGCGGCCGTGCGGCGTTCTACCAGGTGCGCGCGAACGCGCTGCCGCTGTATCTCGACGCGGGGCTCACGCTGATGAAGCTCGGCGAGGAAGCGCATATCGCACTCGAGCGGTTCGACCTGAAAGGTTCGAACCGCTCGCACCTGCGCTACGCGCTGCGTCGCGGCGACAAGGACGCGCTGACGGTCGAGGTGATCTCACCGAGCGACGTGCCGGCCGCGCTGCCGGCGCTGCGCGACATCTCGGACGGCTGGCTCGACAGCCGCGACGCGCGCGAGAAGAGCTTCTCGGTCGCCGCGTTCCACGACGGCTATCTGGCGACGCAGTCGGTGATGCTCGTGCGGCAGGCCGACAAGCCAATCGCGTTCGTCACGTTCATGACGACCGACCTCAACACCGAGGCGACGGTCGGCGTGATGCGCCATCTGCCGGACGCGTCGCCGTACGCGATGGAATATCTGTTTACGCAGCTCGCGCTGCATCTGAAGGAAGCGGGCTTCCGCAAGCTGAGCCTGGGTATCGCGCCGTTCTCGGGGATGGGGGCGGCGAAGATGCCGTCGCCGTTGCACCGGATCGGCCTGATGGTCTGGCGCTTCGGTGGCCGCTTCTACAACTTCCGCGGCTTGCGCGCATTCAAGAGCAAGTTCGAACCGCACTGGGAACCGCGTTACCTCGCGGCCTCGGGCACGGTCGGCGTGTTCGTCACGCTGGCGGATCTGTCATTGCTGGCTGGAGGTCGGCGTTCATGATGTCGAAGAAGGGAATCGCGCGGGCGGCAGCCGCCTGCGCGGGAATGATGCTGGCCGGCGCCGCGTGCGCCACGCAGCCAGCCGCAGTGAAGGCCGAAACCGTTTCGGGCGGCCGCTATGGGCCCGTGACGGTGACCAAACCCAGCGGGCCGCTGCGCGGCTTCGTCGTGCTGTTCTCGCGTGAGGCCGGCTGGAATGCGGCCGACCAGCAGGCCGCCGACGCGCTCGCGAAGGCCGGTGCGATGACGGTCGGCGTCGATTCGGAGCGTTATGCGACGAATCTCGCCGCGAAGCAGGAGGCCTGCCACCACCTCGACGGCGACGCCGAGGCGGTCAGCCACCAGCTCGAACGCCTTGCGCAATCGTCGCGCTATTTCACGCCGATCGTCGCGGGCGTTGGCCAGGGCGGCGCGATCGCGAAGCAGATCCTGTCGATGGCGCCGGAGAACACGATCGCGGGCGTCGTATCGGTCGGTCCGGCCGCGAAGCTCGATCCGCGCTTCAAGCCGTGCCCACCCGATCCGACGATCGTGCGCCGCGCGATGCCGGGCTTTGTCGAAACGGCGGCCGCGGGTGATTCCGCGAAGCTCGTATCGCTCGTCACGTCGCATCTGCGTGACAGCAGCAGCGGGGACGAGCTCGACGTGTCGGACCTGCCGCTCGTCGAGCTGCCGGCCAAGGGCGGCAACGGCCAGCTCGCGATCGTGATTTCGGGCGACGGCGGCTGGCGCGATCTGGACAAGACGATCGCCGAGGCGCTGCAGCGCGACGGCGTGTCGGTGGTCGGCATCGACAGCCTGCGCTATTTCTGGAGCGAGAAGCCGCCGGCGCAGGTGAGCCGCGATCTCGCGCGCGTGATGCGCACCTACATGGCGCGCTGGCATGCGAACCGCGTGGCGCTGGTCGGCTACTCGTTCGGGGCGGACGTGATGCCGTTCGCGTACAACCGGCTGCCGGCCGACCTGCGCGACAAGGTCGCCGTGATGTCGCTGCTCGGCTTCGCGCCGGCCGCCGATTTCCAGATCCGCGTGACGGGCTGGCTCGGCATGCCCGCGAGCGACAAGGCGCTGAAGGTCGCGCCGGAAATCGCGAAGGTGCCACCGCAGCTCGTGCAGTGCTTCTATGGCGCGGAAGAGAAGGACACGATGTGTCCGGCACTCGTGAACACGGGCGCCGACGTGGTCAAGACGCAGGGCGATCATCACTTCGGCCGCGACTACATCGCGCTCGAGAAGAAGATTCTCGGCGCGTTCGGCAAGCCGGTGGCGGCACGCTGAACGCCGGCGCCCGCTTCGCGGCGGGCGCCGGCCGGCAGCTTCCGGTTCATCGTACGGGCGGCCTGCGGGCCGCCCGTTTCATTTTCCGGCTGGCGTTGCCGCGTCCTGCTGCGGCGTCGCCGTTCGCGCATCGTGCTGGTAGAAGCCGGGGAACCGGTCGAGTTGCCGCCGCGCGGCCGTGATGTCCGTGCCGTCGCCGAGCACCGCGCTCGAAAACCCTGTGCGCTCCATCAGCAGCAACTGGTCGACCAGCACGTCGCCGGTCGCGCGCAAGTCGCCCGCGAAGCCATAGCGCTTGCGCAGCAGGTACGCCTGGCTGTACGCACGGCCGTCGGTGAACGACGGAAACGCGAGGTCGATACGCGCAGCCTGCGCGATTTGCGCGGCGAGCGGCGGCAGTTCCTCGTCGTTGCCGATCGTCAGCGTTGCCGCGTCGTGCTGCTGCGCGTCGCCGGCGTGTTCGGCCGGCGTCAGCAGCCGGATGCGTGCGGTCGGGTGCGCTTGTTTCATGCGTGCTCCACCTGATGGCGCGCGTCGTTCGCGGCGGCCTTGAAGGGTTCAATGCCGACGCGGCGGACGGTGTCGATGAATCGTTCGCTGCGGCCATCGTCATCGATCCGCGCGTCGAGATACGCGTTGACGATCGCGTCGACGACATCGACGATCTCGTCCGCCGAAAACGACGGGCCGATTACCTTGCCCGGCCGCGCGGGGCCGCTTGCGGTCGAGCCGTCCGAGCCGCCGAGCGTGACCTGGTACCACTCGGCGCCGTCCTTGTCGACGCCGAGGATGCCGAGGTGGCCGCTGTGATGATGGCCGCACGAATTGATGCAGCCGCTGATGTGCAGGTCGATGTCGCCGACGTCGTGCAGCATGTCGAGATCCTGGAAGCGTTCGGTGATCGCGTCGGCGATCGGGATCGAGCGTGCGTTGGCAAGCGCGCAGAAGTCACCGCCCGGGCACGCGATCATGTCCGTCAGGAGTCCGACGTTCGCGCTCGCGAGCCCGATGGTGCGGGCGTTTTCCCACAGCAGGAACAGGTCGTCGACGTGCACCCACGGCAGCACGACGTTTTGAGTGTGCGTGACGCGTGCCTCGCCGGCCGAGAAATGGTCGACGAGATCGGCGAGCGCGTCGAGCTGGTCCGGCGACGCGTCGCCCGGTGCCTGCAGGCGGCGCTTGAACGACAGCGTGACGATGCGCAGTGCCGGGTCGCGGTGGTCGGCGACATTGCGTGCGAGCCAGCGCGCGAAGGCCGGATGGCGTGCCGCCTGGGCGGAAATGCGCAGGTTCGCATCGCGCAGGCTGGCCGTGCGCGGCTTGAGCCGCGGCGGGACGAACGATGCGGCGACGCGGTCGAATTCGACCTGCGGAATCGTGTGCAGCCCGCCGTCGTGATCGACGATCTGGCGGAACTCCTCCTCGACGTCGTCGATGTAACGCTGCCCCTCGGTCTTCACGAGGATCTTGATGCGCGCCTTGTACTTGTTGTCGCGCCGTCCGTAGCGGTTGTACACGCGGACGATCGCCTCGATGTAGTTCATCACGTGTTGCCACGGCAGGAACGCGCGCAGCAGCGTCGCGATCATCGGCGTGCGGCCCATTCCGCCGCCGACGCTCACGCGAAAGCCGAGCGCGCCCGCGTCGTCGCGCACGAGCTTCAGCCCGACGTCGTGCCAGTCGGTGGCCGCGCGGTCTTCGGCCGCGCCGGTGATCGCGATCTTGAACTTGCGCGGCAGGAACGCGAATTCGGGGTGCAGCGTCGTCCACTGGCGCATCACTTCGGCGAACGGGCGCGGATCGGCGATCTCGTCCGGCGCGACGCCGGCGCGTTCGTCGCACGAGATATTGCGGATGCAGTTGCCGCTCGTCTGGATGCCATGCATGTCGACGGTCGCGAGCAGGTCCATCACGTCGGCGGCTTTTGCGAGCGGAATCCAGTTGAACTGCACGTTGGTGCGCGTCGTGAAGTGCGCGCTGCGGGTCGGCAGGCGCAGCGTGCCGAGCAAGGACTGTGCGTCGCATGCGGCGCGATAGATGGCGTCGTCGGGCACATCGTAGTCGCGCGCGATCCGCGCGAGCACGCGCAACTGTGCGCTCGACAGTTCGCCGTACGGTACGGCCACGCGCAGCATCGGCGCATGGCGCTGCACGTACCAGCCGTTCTGCAGGCGCAGCGGCCGGAACGCATCTTCGCTCAGTGTGCCGTGCTGCCAGCGTTCGAGCTGGTCGCGAAACTGGGCGGCGCGGCTGTGCACGAGCGCCCGGTCGAAAACGGTATATCGATACATGACGTGATACGCGAGTGGAGCCACGGCGCGAAGCGCGCAGCTCGGGAGAGACGTTGCGACGGGTGTCAGGCAACCGGAGACAGCGTAGGGAACGCAGTGAGGCGGGACAAGCAGCAGATGGGGACGAAAAGGGCGCAGCAGATGGCCGGCGTGACGACGGCGCGGGCCGGGCATGCGTGCATGCCCGTGGCGGGTGTTTATACTGCGGCGTCGACGACGAGTGCCGGATCGAGCGCGCGGATGCGCTGGTCGATGAAGTAGCCGCCGCCTTCCTGGTAGCGCAGGAACAGGCGGCCGCACGAGCGGCAGCGGTTGACGGTGCAGCGGTTGTACGGGAAATGGCGCAGGGCGATCGGCGCGTCGTCCGACGCGTAGCGCGTGCCACCCGGATGATATTCGGCGTAGGTCGGCTCCGTCTCGCCGGGCGGCACGAGCGTGGCGACTTCGGTCAGTTGCGCGCCCTGCAGCGACAACGGCAGGGTCGTCCATCCGGCGAGCGGCGTTTTCGTGCAGGTGCACGGCTGCGTGACGTGCGCGGCTTCAGCCGTCAGTTTCAACAGCGCGTCGTGATCGAGGTAGGGCAGTTGACTCATCGGAAATCATGAAGGGCGGCGGGATCAGCACTGTAACCCGCGCGTGGATTGCGTGCATCGTCGTAGCGCAGGCAGTGCGCATCACCTGCATCGCGTGCATCGTGTGCGATTCAACCGCCCTTGCGGACCGAAGGCTGTGCGACGAGCTCGCCGAGCACACGGATCGCGCGCTCGATGTCGCGGCTCCACGGATGGCCGAAGTTCACGCGCACGCAACGCTCGAAGCCGTGCGCGGCCGAAAACAGCGGCCCGGGCGCGAAGCTGATCCCGCGTGCGATCGCCTGGCGATGCAACTCCATCGCGTCGATCGCGTCCGGAAACGCGAGCCACAGAAAATAGCCGCCTTCGGGCCGCACCCACTCGACGCCGGCCGGCAGCCAGCGCCGCAGCGCGTCGTCCATCTGGTCGAGCTGCGTGTGCAGCGCGCCGCGCAGCTTGCGCAGGTGCCGGTCGTAGCCGCCGTGCTCGAGATAGTTCGCGATACCGACCTGCGCGGGGATGCTGGCCGACAGCGTCGTCATCAGCTTGAGCCGCTGCACCTTCTCCGCGAACCGGCCGGCGGCGGCCCAGCCGATCCGGTAGCCGGGCGCGAGCGTCTTCGAGAACGAACTGCAGTGCATCACGAGGCCGTGTCGATCGAACGCGCGCGCGGGCAGCGGATAGTCGGGGCCGAAGTGCAGCTCGCCGTACACGTCGTCCTCGATCAGCGGCACGTCGCGCGCGGCGAGCAACTCGACGAGCGCGCGTTTTTTCTCGGTGGACAGCGTGACGCCGGTCGGATTCTGGAAATTGGTCATGAACCAGCACGCGCGGATGTCGTGCCGGTCGAGCGCGTTCGCGAGCGCATCGAGATCGAGGCCCGTGCGCGGATCGACGGGAATCTCCACCGCGCGCAGGTCGAGCCGCTCGATCGCCTGCAGCGCCGCATAGAAGCCGGGCGCCTCGACGGCCACGACGTCGCCGGGCCGCGTGACGGCCATCAGGCACAGGTTCAGCGCTTCGAGCGCGCCGTTCGTGACGACGATTTCGTCGATGGGCTGCGAGATGCCGGTCGCGAGATAGCGCCGTGCGATCTGCTGGCGCAGCGCCTCGTTGCCGGGCGGCAGGTCGACGACCGTGCTCCACGGGCTGACGAGCCGGGTGGCCTGCGCGAGCGATTTCGCGAGACGCGGCAGCGGGAACAGTTGCGGCGACGGGAAGGCGGAGCCGAGCGGCACGATGCCGGGTTGCGTGGCCGCATCGAGGACGGAGAACACGAGGCTGCTGATGTCGACCTTGCGCGTGGCGCCGGGACGGCTTGCACGGCGCTTGGCGGCAGGGCTTGCCTCGGGCGTCGCGCCCGGCGCGACGTAGTAGCCCGAGCGTTCGCGTGCGCGGATCAGCCCCCACTGTTCGAGCAGGTAGTACGCGCGAAACACCGTCGACTGGCTCACGCCGTGTTGCGCGATGATCTGCCGCAGCGACGGCAGGCGCGTGCCGACGGCGAGGTTGCCGTTGCGGATGTCGTCGGCGATCGTGTGGGCGAGGGTTTCGTAGCGTTTCATCGGCGAGGGTGGCGCGCGCCGTCGCCGCGCGCGGGCCGGAGTGGCGCCGCGCCGGCGGGCGCGGCTCATTGTCCGATGCGCGGCCCGAAAAGGAAAGCGCGGGCGCGCCGGCCGCGCTTTCCTGCCGCGTCAGGCCGCGTTCGGCTCGACATTCCGCGGGTTCGCACCGCCGCGCAGCGGCGGCAACGGCTCGACCTTGCCGACGATGAACAGGTACGACAGTGCACCGACCACGCACAACGCACCGGCCACCGCGAGCGGCACGGCGAACGAGCCCTTCGTGATCGACAGCATCACGCCCGTGAACGTCGTGATGAAGATCCCCGCGAGGTTGCCCGCGAAGTTCTGGATGCCGCCGAGCGATGCGACATGCGCAGGCGTCGGCGCGACTTCGCCGACGAGCGTCCACACGTTGGCGCCCGCGAACGACAGGCTCGCATAAGCCAGCGCGAACAGGCCGAGGCAGGCCCACACGTTCTCGACGACCGCCGACAGCGCGATCGACGAAGACAGCAGCATCCCGATCACGAGACAGGTCTTGCGCGCGGCGGTCGCGCTCCAGCCGCGGCGGAACAGGCTGTCCGACACATAGCCGCCGAGCCAGCCGCCCGGAATCGCGAGCAGCGCTGGCAGCATGCCCCACGTGCCGAGCGACGCGAGCGAGAAGCCGCGCGACTGCAGCAGGTAGCTCGGGAACCACGTGATGAAGAAGTAGATCGCGAAGTTCAGGCAGAACAGGCCGATCATCATGCCCCACACGGTGCGGTAGCGGAACAGGTCGAGCCACGACACCTTCGGGCCGTCGGTTGCGGCCGCAACGGTCGGTGCGCCGCGTTGCGCGAGCAGTGCATCGACGGCGTCGGGCGCGATCGCGCGATAGCGTTCCGGGTCGCGATAGATGAACCACCACGCCAGTGCCCACACGATGCCGATGCCGCCCGTGATCACGAACGACCCGCGCCAGCCGACGATCGAGATCAGCCAGGCGACGAGCGGCAGCGACAGCGCCGAGCCGACGCGTGAACCGCTGTCGAAGATGCTGCTTGCGAGCCCGCGTTCGCTGCGCGGGAACCAGTTGAACGCGACCTTCGCGAACGACGGGATCGCGGCCGCTTCGCCGACGCCGAGCATCAGCCGCACGCCGACGAGCTGCGTGAGGCCGCGCGCGGCGCCGGTCGCGACGGTAAACACCGACCACCAGCCGACCGCGAGCGCGAGGCTCACGCGTACGCCGACCTTGTCGATGAACCAGCCGGCCGGCAGTTGCAGGAACGCGTAGGTCCAGAAGAACGCGCTCAGCACGAGACCCATGCCGACCGCGTCGAGGCCGAGGTCGGCACGGATGCTGGGCGCCGCGATCGCGAGGTTCGCGCGGTCGATGAAGTTGATGACGTTGGCCAGGAAGCACATGAGGATCATGGCCCATCGGATGCGTGGCATGCGGTGTCTCCGCGCGGAATGTCGTGGCGGGCCGCTGGCGATCCGCAGCGCCGGCGGCCTCGATGGGCGAGTTATCGCGTGGCTTGCGACGGCGTGCGGTCGAACTTGGCGAGCGCTTCCCACAGGCCGTTCAGGTAGACCGCGCCGAGCGCGCGGTCATAGAGGCCGTAGCCGGGTTTGCCCGTCTCGCCCCAGATCATGCGGCCGTGGTCGGGGCGCACGTAACCGGTGAAGCCGGTGTCGTGGTACGCCTTCACGATCGCGGCGATGTCGAGCGAGCCGCAGCTCGACAGGTGGGCGGTTTCCTCGAAATCGCCGTTCGGGTCGACCTTCACGTTGCGGATGTGCGCGAAATGGATGCGGCCCATCGCGCCGAATTCGCGCACGAGTGCCTCGACATCATTCTGCGGGCCCGCGCCGAGTGAGCCCGAGCACAGCGTCAGCCCGTTCGCGGGCGTGTCGACGATGCGCACGATCCGCGCGAGATCGTCGCGGTTCTTCACGATGCGGGGCAGCCCGAAGATCGGGCGGGGCGGATCGTCGGGGTGGATCGCCATCTTCACGCCGGCTTCCTCGGCGACGGGGGTGATCGCCTTCAGGAAGTATTCGAGGTTTGCCCACAGTGCCGCCTCGTCGACGTCGCGATATTCGGCGAGCAGCGCCTTCAACTGTTCGGGCCGGTAGCTCGAATCCCAGCCCGGCAGCGCGATGCCGTCGTCCGGATCGATCCGGTCGACCGCGTCGGTGCTGAACGCGAGGCAGGTCGAGCCGTCGTCGAGCGTCTTCGACAGCTCGGTGCGCGTCCAGTCGAACACGGGCATGAAGTTGTAGCAAATGACGCGCACGCCGGCCGCGCCGAGATGGCGAATCGTCTGACGGTAGTTGTCGATCAGGCGGTCACGGCCCGGCTTGCCGAGCTTGATGTCCTCGTGGACGGGCACGGATTCGACGACTTCGAACTGCAGGCCGGCGCGCTCGATCGTCGCCTTCAGCGCGTCGATCTTGTGCGCGGGCCAGACTTCGCCCACCGGTTCGTCGTAGATCGCGGACACGATGTGCGTGACGCCCGGGATCTGGCGGATGTATTGCAGCGAGACCGGATCGGACTCGCCGTACCAACGGAAAGACATCTTCACTGGAGCGGCTCCTGGCTGGCGGTTGTTGCATCGGGCGGACGGGCGGCAGCGTGCCGGCCTGTCTCCGGTGTGCGGATTATGATTGGTATGCCAGTTGTGCGGGATAGTGGTTTACCAGTTGTTGGGTTCAGATCTGGCTGGCATGTCGCTTCAGGCAAGGCCCATGCACACCGGTCAACACGCCGAATCGGAAGCGGGCCGGAATTGGTGTACCATTTTGGCGATCCGGCGCCGCGACGGCGCCGGCCAGCCTGTTGCGAGCCTTTCGATGACCGATCTTTCCAGCCTGCCAGCCAGCCGCGACACCGATGCCGCGGACCGCTCCTATATCGGCCTTGCGCGGCAGATTCACGCGATGGTGGCCGCCGGCGCGTTCGAGGCGGGCGCGCGGCTGCCGTCCGAGCGCAGCCTGGCCGACCAGTTCGGCGTGAGCCGCACGCAGGTGCGCGAGGCGATCATCGCGCTCGAGGTGCAGGGGATCGTCGAGGTGCGGATCGGCTCGGGTATCTACGTATCGGCGGCGGACTCCGCGCGGCCGGTGACGTTCGAGGTGCCGCGTGGCCCGGGGCCGATCGAGACGCTGCGCGCACGCGGGCTGATCGAGGCGGAAGTCGCGGCGCTCGCGGCGACCGAACGCAAGGATGCGGATCTCGACCGGCTGTTTTTCTCGCTGACGACGATGCGCGAGCAGATGGACGACAAGGCCACGTACGACGCGGCCGATCGCCAGTTTCATCTGCGGATTGCCGAATCGACCGGCAACACGGTGCTGCTGCACATGGTCACCGCGATGTGGGACTGCGCGCGCAGCGATCCGCTGTGGGACAAGATCGAGGAGCATTTTCACTCGACCGCGCTGCGCGAGGCGTCGCAGGAAGATCACCAGCGGATCTTCGCGGCGATCATGGCGCGCGACGCGGCCGCGGCACGCGACGCGATGCGTGCACACCTGTCGCGCGTGATCGCGGAATTCACGCAGGCGTGGCGCTGACGTTCGTTCCATCAGAGGAAACGGGCCGGCGTAACGTCACCCTCATGCGGCGGTGGCGACCGGCGCACACCCCTTGTACGGCTTCTTCCGATTGCGCGACCGTAGGTTTTATGGTCTTGTTGCGGGATATCGCATCGACTCGAAAAAGGACAGTCGAATGCAGCCGGGCGATTCACACGGGGTCCTATTCATCAGGGGAATCGGCGCACGTACGCGCGTACGTATCGCCGTGCGCAGGCTGCTCATCATTTTGACAGTGGGCTTGCTTGCCCCTGCGCTTGCGGTTTTCGCCGCGTCTCCCGAAGCCGTCAACGACAACGTGCTGCGCGTGCTTGCATGGCCCGGCTATGCGGACAACGACGTCGTCAGCGCGTTCGAAGCGCAATTTCACGCCCGTGTCGAAGTGACGTTCGTCGACTCAGACGAAGCACTGTGGGCGCGGATGCACAGCGCGGCGCCACCGCCGTACGACGTGCTGGCCGCGAACACGGCCGAGATCCAGCGCTATGCACACGAACGTTTGATCGCGCCGATCGACCTGTCGCGCATCCCGAACCGGCGGCGGCAGTTGCCGAACTTCCAGCAACTCGCGACGATCGACGGGCTCGTCGAAGAGGGCGCCACGTATGCGATTCCGTTCACGTATTCGTCGATGGGGCTGATCTACGACCGCAAGCAGGTGCCGGTCGCGCCGCGCTCGATGCGGGAACTGTGGAATCCGCGCTACCGCGGCAAGGTGCTCGACTTCAACAGCGCGCAGCACAATTTTTCGTTCGCGGCGCTGGCGCTCGGCTATTCCGATCCGTTTCGCCTGTCGCCCGCGCAGACGCTCGCCGTCGCGCACAAGCTGATCGACCTGCGCCGCAACCTGCTGACCTACTACACGCTTCCTGAAGAGGCGACCGAGCTGTTCGTCCAGCATCGCGCGGCGCTGATGTTCGGCAACTACGGCACGCAGCAGGTCGAACTGCTGCGGCGGGCCGGCGCGGACGTCGGCTACGTGATCCCGGATGAAGGCGCGCTCGCGTGGCTCGACTGCTGGGCCGTCACGCGCGGCGCGCAACATCCCGAGCTCGCGTCCGCATGGATCAACTACATGCTCGAGCCGGCGATCGGTGCGCTGCTGACCGAACGCCAGGGCCTCGCGAACACGCTCGCGGCGCCACCGGGCCTCGACACCGGGCACCAGCATCTCGTCTGGCTCCAGCCCGTCGAGGACATCGCGCGGCGCGAATCGCTGTGGAGCCGCATCGTGTCGGGCGATCGTCCGGAGCGGTTCGGAAAATGATCCGGCTCGGGCTCACGTCGAAACTGTCGGTGCTGTTCGCGTGCATCGGCGTGATCGCGTCCGGTACGACCGGCTATTACGCGTATCGCGCAAACCGCACGATGCTCGTGCAGGAAGCGCAGCACAGCCTGCTGATGTCGACGCAACTGCTCGGGCAACGCTTCACCACGGCGCTGGCGGACGTCGCTGACGATGCGCTCGTGCTCGCGCAGCTGCCGTCGTGTGCGCTGGTCTCGGGCGGCGGCAAGCAGGATGGCGCGCCACGCGCGCGGCTCGAGCAGGTCTTCGTCAGCTTCATGAGAAATCACCCGGAGTATCTGCAGGTCCGCCTGATCGCGCGCGGAGATTTCGGGCTCGAACGCATCCGCGTCGATCGCGATGCGCACGGCATCGTGGTGCTGCCGGACAGTGCGTTCCAGGAGAAGGGGCAGTTTTCCTACGTGTTCGATACGCTCGCGACGGCGCCCGGTCATATCTACCTGTCGCCGATCGTGATCAACCACGAGACGGGGTCGCACGCGGCCGAAGGGCTGCCGATCCTGCGCGTGGGCACGCCGGTCGTCGACGCGTCGGGCCAGACGGTTGGCGCGCTCGTCGTCGACGTCGAGTTGTCGCGCGTGTTCGCCCGGCTCGAGCGCGACCTGCCGGATGACTACGCGGTGTATCTCGCGAACGAGTGGGGCGATTTCCTCGTGCACCCTGATCCGTCGCAGACGTTCGGTTTCGATCGCGGCCGGCGCGTGCTGATGCAGGACCGCTTTGCCGCCACCCACACGCTGTTCGACAGCACACGCGCGAGCGTGACGCTCAATGGCCTCGCGGAGCCCGACGCAGCGCCGGGACAGATGTTCGCGTTCGCTCGCACGCCGTTCGGGCACGACGAGGGCAACCGCTTCGTCGTGCTCGGGATGGGGCGTCCGCTCGCGGATGTGCTGGCGCCGGCCAGTATGCTCGGCGAACGGATCGTCCGGATGGTGCTCGTGTCGAGCCTGATGGCGGTGATCCTCGCGATCCTGTTCGCGCGTGCGATGACGCGGCCGCTGCAGACGCTCGCGCGCGCCGCGACGCACGTGTTCGACGATCCGGTCGCCGAGCAGTTGCCGGTCGGGCGCGCCGACGAGATCGGCGTCCTCGCGCGCTGTTTCGACAGCATGCGCGTCGAGATCCGCACGCAGGTCGCGATGCTGCGCGCGAAGCAGCTGGAGCTCACGCACCTCGCCGGCCACGATGCGCTGACCGCGCTGCCGAATCGCCTGCTGTTCATGGAGCATCTCGATGCCGCGATCCGGCGGGCGGCTGCGCTGCACGAGGGGCTGGCCGTGATGTTCGTCGATCTCGACCGCTTCAAGCAGATCAACGACCAGCACGGGCACTCGGCCGGCGACCGCGCGCTCGTCGCGGTCGCCAAGCGGCTGAGCCTCGCGCTGCGCGGCGGTGACATGGTCGCGCGGCTCGGCGGCGACGAATTCATCGTGCTGATTTCGGACGTGCGTTCGCCGTCGGAGATCGGTGACGTCGCGTCGCGCATCCAGCTCGTGATGGCGGAAGAATTGGAGTTCGGCGACCGGCGCATGGCCGTCGGCGCGAGCATCGGCGTCAGCGAGTTTCCGGCCGATGGTGCGTCGGCCGAGGAACTGCTCGTGAAGGCCGACGCGGCGATGTACGCGGCGAAGGCGTCCACGCAGTGCGCGTTCGTGCGCTATCAGGAACTGGTCGGCAGCGGGAGCGGCTCGGGCGGCGGCACCGGCACCGGCAACGGGACCGACGAAGCGGCCGGCCGTGTCGCGTCGGGCGGCAGCCGGTGACGGCCGGCGGCTGACGGGCACGATGCAAACGCAACGAGCCCGTCGCGGGACGGGCTCGTTGCCGGTGCGGACTGCGCGCGAAGGCGCGCAGCGGCTGGCTTAGTGGCCGAAGTAGACCGAGTCGCGCGGGTTTTGCACCTTGGCGGCCGGTGCGCCACCCTGGACGGTCGCGGCCGGTTGCGCACCGTAGCCGCTGTTGTCGGCGGCGTGCACGCGCTCTTGTGCGGCCTGGATGTCGGCCGGGTAGTACGGGCTCGACTGGCTCGGCTTGTAGCCGGCGCTTTCGAGCTGGACCAGCTCGTTGCGCACTTGGGCGCGGGTCACGGTGCTTTGGGCGAATGCGCCGAACGAGGCGGACAGGGCAACAGCGGCAACGACTGCGGAAACGAGCGATTTCATGATGACCTCCGATGTTTTTGGCTTTCCGCGTTCGACACCATGTCGTAAGCGGTTGATTACATCGTAGGCGCCGGTCGACCTAGGGTAAACGTGAGATTTGGCGAAAGATCGTTGCAGCCGAGACAATAATTTCGAGATAAATGCCTTCTGTCCCTATTCGGCATTGCCGGATTTGCAAGGGAGCGGGCGGATGCGCGCGGCGCGGATGACGCGCACGGATGGGCGCCCGGCGGCGGAGGCGCGGGCGGAGGGGATGCGGACAGGCGGCGACGCTGCCGGATCAGACGTCGTCGTCGATTTCCTTGCGCTCCCGGCGTTCCTCGTTGCCGCGGCGCGCGCGCAGGCGCTGGCGCGACAGCACGGCGATCACCTGCTGGGTCGGCGCGCCGGACGGCAGTTCGTTGCGGATGCGATCGGGCACCATGGGCAGGCCCGCACGCTGCCGGCGCAGCGCCTTGGCGATTGCCCGGCGGCATTCGTCACCGTGGCAATCCCATTCATCGCGGATTCTCTGGCAATAACGGCATTGTTCCATCGAGACAGTCTAACGTGTCTTCGGGAACGAGGCTGGACGCCGGCCCCAACGCGTCAATTGTCGACTGCAGCACCGGCGAGCGCTGTCGCATGAGACTGGAAGCGGCGATGTTCTTCCGGCGGCACGAGCGAGCCGCCCGTCGCCCAGATGATGTGCGTCGACTGGCGCAGGTCGATCGCGTGGCGATGCACGTAGTCGCGGCCGGCCGGGGACTGCGTCAGCCAGCCGGGGCCGCCGACGGCAGCGGCGGCCGACGGCTCGAGTTCCACGCCCGTCGCGCGCTGGACCGCGAGCAACTGGGCGTAGAGCTGCACGTCGCTGACGGTGAAGACCCCCGACAGCAGGGACGCCATCAGCGGACTGACGAGGTGCGATGCCTGTGCGACGGCCAGGCCATCGGCCTCGGTCCGGTTGTCGAGCCCCGCGTCGTAGACGGACACGGGCTTGCCGGGGCCGGCGGCCAGCTGGACCAGCATGCACGGCGAAGCGACGGGTTCGGCAAAGAAGCAATGCACGTGCTCGCCGAATAGCGCCTTGAGACCGTATGCGATACCGCCCGGTGCGCCGCCGACGCCGCACGGGATATGGACGACGAGCGGGTGCGTCGCGTCCACGCGGCGGCCCGCCTCGGCGAGCTGCGCGGCGAGATGCCGGGCGCTGGCCGCGTAGCCGAGGAACAGCATCAGCGAGCCTTCGTCGTCGACGAAGTGGCTGCGCGGCCGATCGCGTGCCTGCGCGCGTCCGGCCGCGACGGCTTGCGCGTAGTCGCCGTCATGTTCGATTACGCGAACGCCGCGTTTTCTCAGGCGCGCCTTCTTCCACGGCTTTGCGTCGGTCGACATGTGAACGACCGACTCGAACCCCAGCGCGGCGGCGATCACGCCGATGCTCAGGCCGAGATTGCCGGTGCTGCCGACGATGACGGTGTGCGCGGCAAACAGGTCGCGTGCGGCGGCCGATGCGAGGATCCGCCGGTCGCCCGCGGGTTCGAGCAGCCCGTGCTCGATCGCGATCGACTCCGCGAGCGCGAGCACTTCATGAAAGCCGCCGCGCGCCTTGATCGAACCGGCGACCGGCAACGCGTCGTCGCGCTTGATGAACCACGCGCCGTGTGCGTCCGCCGGGAGCGACAGCATGCGCTGCAGGCTGTCTGCCGGCATCAGCGGCGATTCGATTTTTCCCGCGCTCGCCACGAGCTCGGGAAACAGCTCGGCCATCAGCGGTTCGCAGCGCGCCAGCCGCGCCTCGGCCATCGAGATGGCGCCGAGCCCCGGTGCGTCGTGCGGCAGCGGGCTGCCGGCATGGGGATTCAGCCACAGCAGCGGCTGGAGAGATTGCAGTTTGGCTAATAGATCGGCGGGCTGGAGCGTGATGGTCATGGATCGGCCTTTCATCGGATAGACGGGATGTATGGCCGGAATGCTACGATCCAGGACGGCTGCGCAAAAGCGCCGATTTCTAATTGATGCATTAGCCTGACTTATATATATGCGACTCGACGGTTCGATCCTCGGTGCGTTGCTCTGCTTTGAAACGGCCGGCCGGTTGCTGAGCTTCACGAAGACGGCGCAGGCGTTCAACCTGACGCAGAGCGCGGTGAGCCAGCAGATCCGCCACCTGGAGGAGCGGCTCGGTTATCCGCTGTTCGTGCGCCAGGCGCGCGGGCTGAAGCTGACCGAGAAGGGCGGAATCCTGCTGGGGACGATGTCGAGCGCGTTCGTCGACATCAATCGCACGCTTCAGGCGCTTGGCATGTCGGACGCGCCACTGCAGGTGAGTTGCCTGCCGTCGCTCGCGCTGCAATGGCTGATGCCGCGCCTGTCCGAATTTCACCGGCAACAACCGAACGTGCCGGTTCGCGTGAAGGCCGAGTTTCAGGTGCTGGATCGTCAGGCCATGGAGACCGATGACATCGATGTGGCGGTGCGCTACGACCCGGTGGAATACGATCGTCTGCATGCCGAGGCCATTCTCGACGAAATCCTGTTTCCGGTCGCCACGCCTGCGTATCTGGCGCAGCATCCGTCCTTTGCCAGCGGGGAATCGCTGGACGGCGTCGTCCTGCTGCACGACGCTGCTCCGTGGGGCGGTGCACCCGAGTTCGTGGAGTGGCGCACGTGGCTGGAAGCAGTCCGTCCGGCGTGGGCTGAGCAACTTGACGGCCCGCAGTTCAACTTCTCCAGCCTGGCAATCACGGCCGCACTGAACCATCAGGGCGTCGCGATGGGGCGCGCCGCGCTGGTGCATGACGAGATCGCGAGCGGACGGCTCGTGGATGTCTTCGGCAGGCACGTGCGAGCGCCGGCGCGCTACATGCTGTTGTCGCGCAATCCCGACGATCCGCGTACTGCGGCTTTTTCGGACTGGCTCAAGTCCGAGTGCGGGCGCTTTGATGCAGCTCGATCACGCTTGCTTTCGAACGGGAGCCGGCACGGGTAGCTGAATCGGAGTGCGAAATAGTTGGGCGATGAACGCCGCCGCGAACTACGGTTTCCCGTCCCTCTCCATACGGATTGCTTGCGCGGACGGTGCCGGCGAGCGTTACTTGAGCTGCCAGATACCCCAGATGGCGATCAACAGGCCGAGGCTGAACCCGCAGCCGAGCAATACGTAGGTTTCCATTTCATGCCTCTGAAAGCGCGGCAGCGCCAATGTGGGCATCGGCGCGCGAGCAGCAAAGTCGGTGACGTATCGTCCGCACCGTCGGGCGGGGCGATACGCCGAGTCCGCGAATACTACGCCTGGCAGCTTTCAGAACGCATGCGCGATCGATGGCAGTACGTCGCCTGCTAGTTCATGCCCGCGTGCGCGTTGCCGGTCTGGGTAACGTGCGATCCGCCGTGGCGGAACACGCCCGATTTCCAGATCATCTGCGATGCCGCGACGAGCACGAACAGCAGCACGACCATCCTGAAGAGGCGGGGCGACATCTTGTCCCGCAGCGGGCGAACGAGCCACATGCCGGCGATGGCCGGCAGGCTGGCCGCCGCCGAGATCACGAGGTCGGCGCCGCTCGCGTGCGCGGCGCCGCTGAACGTCGTGATCAGCGTGACGATCGACACCACGAGGATGATCGCGATCTGCTTTGTGAAGACGCGGCCGGTCGCGCCGGACGAAATCAGGTAGGTGGCGAGCAGCGGGCCGGGAACCGACGCGATGCTTTCCATCAGCGCCGCACCGAAGCCGAGCGCGAAGCCGACGGGCTTCTGCCACGCGTCCGGCAGGTTGAGCTTCGGCGCGGCGAGCATCAGCGCCGCGGCGACGATCAGCAGCGCGCCGGACGCCGCCTGCGCATGACCCGGATTGAGCGACAGCAGGATCGCGACACCGACGATGTTGCCGATCACGGTGCCCGCGATCGGCGCGGCGATCTTGCGTGCCGTCGCCAGCACCTGGCCGCCTTCCAGCGCCTGAGGAATGTTGCCGAGGATGATCGGCATCGACAGCAGCAGCACCGCATGCCGGATCGGCAGGAACTGGCTGAGTATCGGCATCGCGATCAGCGGCACGCCGATGCCCGTGATCCCCTTGGCCATGCCGCCCAGCAACAGCGCGACGGCGATGCCGGCCAGATCGAACGCACTGAGCCCCTGCAGGCTGGAGACCAGCACACCTTCAGTCAGATTGAAATGCATCATGGAATGGCATGTCGCGGCATATCCGGCAGCGAGCGCTGTCGACTCAGCCCGTTGCGGTCGCGTGCGTGTCGCACGCATTTGTTCTGGATTGGCTTGAACCGGAAGTCGATCGCACGGCGCCGTACCATCGTGCGGCCGGGTCAGCAGGCAATCGACAGGCGATTCGAGGATGCATCTTACCTGAGCGTTGCGGAGGACATGCGGCGCTGGCCGCGGCGCGCCACCGGTAGCGTCGGCGCGATCATTTCCGCGGTTCAATATAATTCATGATGGCTTGTCGCATCATGCGCGACATACATATCCCTGAACAAGGAGACCCGATGACGCTTGCCCAGTTGCAGGCCCTGGCGGCCGTGGTCGAACTCGGCTCACTCACGGCCGCGGCCGACCGGTTGAGCCGCAGTCAATCCGCGATCAGTCATGCACTGACCGAGCTCGAGGACATCACGGAGGTCAAGCTGCTCTGGCGCGACCGGCAGCCGGTCGTCCTGACGGCGGCGGGCGAGCGCCTGTGGCCGTACGTCCAGAACGTGGTGCGGGAAGCGCAGCTGCTGCGCCAGCAGTTCAGCCTGTCGCGCGGCAAGCTCGAAGGGAAGCTGGTGGTCGCGTCGCTGCCGAGCGTGTCGCTGGCGTTCGTCGTGCCTGCGCTCGAGGCGTTGAAGGAGATGCACCAGGGCGTGTCGGCGGTGCTGCTCGAAGGCACGGACAGCGAGGTCGAAGGGTGGATCGACGACGGTACGGCCGATGTCGGCGTGGTGGCCGGCACGAAGACGTTCGCGCACAACCTGCCGCTGCTCGACGAGGATTTTGTCGCGGTGGCGGCGGACGGCATGTTCGCCGGCCGCAAGAGCGTGTCGGCAAAGCAGTTGTCCGCGGCGCCGTTCATTTTCTCGAAGGCGGGCTGCGGGCCGGTGATCGCGGATTATTTCGCGCGTGGCGGCGTGCCGCTGCGGGCTGCGTTCAACGTGGTCGAGATGCGTACCATTCTGTCGATGGCTGAAGCCGGCATGGGGGTGTCGATCGTTCCGCGCATCACGCTCACGTATACGCCGTTCGGTGGTCGCGTGCTGGAACTGTCGCCGAAGTTGCATCGCTCGGTGCGGTTGTCGTGGAATGCGGCCGGCAATGCGATCACCGATGCGTTCGTGCGGCTCGTCGACGCGCAACGCGCGAAGGCGGCGAAGGCGATCCACACGCGTGCGAGAAAGGGCAGGTAACGAACGGCCGGTGCGATGAACCGCGCTCATGGGCGGCTTGAACTTTATTCATGCTGATGGTGGTCGGGATGCAATACATTGTTCGGACTCGCCCCTGACCGCTTCGCCCCGAAGGAGATTGCCGTGCCGGCCTTGCCCACCTTGCTTGCATTTGGACTCGTGTCGCTCGGCATGGTGCTGACACCCGGGCCGAACATGATCTACCTGGTTTCGCGTTCGATCTGCCAGGGCCGCCGTGCCGGGCTGGTGTCGCTCGGCGGCGTCGCGTTGGGGTTCGTTTTCTACATGGTGTGCGCGGCGCTGGGCATCACCGCGCTGGTGATGGCCGTGCCGTTTGCGTACGACGCGTTGCGCTTTGCCGGTGCGTTTTATCTGGCGTACCTGGCGTGGCAGGCGCTGAAGCCGGGCGGTCGCTCGGCGTTCCAGGTCAGGCAGCTGCCACACGACAGCCGCGCCAGGCTCTTCACGATGGGCTTCGTCACGAACCTCGCGAATCCGAAGATCGCGGTGATGTATCTGTCGCTGCTGCCGCAATTCATTGCGCCGGGGCACGGCAGCGTGCTCGCGCAATCGCTGGCGCTCGGCTGCGTGCAGATCGCGGTGAGCGTCAGCGTGAATGCGCTGATTGCCTGCATGGCCGGTGGCATCGCGGGCTTTCTGGCGGGGCGGCCGGTCTGGGCGTCGGCCCAGCGCTGGTTGATGGGCACGGTGCTGGCCGGGTTGGCCGTGCGTATCGCACTGGAATCGCGCAGCTAGCGCGAGTCGTTGCCGGTTTGCAGGGGCGTCGTGTGCGTCCGAACCGCATCCCGGCGACAGCACCCGGCGTCGTCAGCCCTGGCAATTGCCCTGCGCTTCGTTGCCGACCCGGACGGGGGCGGCTTTTGCACTGCGCCGGCTGCGGGTCGCGAGCCAGCACAGGATTGACCCCCCGCATACCATCGATGCGCCTTGCCAGAATTCGATCGACAGCGGCGCATGCAGCAGCGTCGCGGCGAGCAGGGCGGCGAGCACCGGGGTGAAGTACGACGCGCCGACGATGACCGTCACGTTGCCGTGCATGATGCCGGTGTTCCAGGCCGCATAGCCGAACCCCAGCGCGGATGCCGCCAGCACGATGTAGATGACCGCATGCAGGCTGAACGTCATGCCGCCGCCGCCTTCGATCGCGAACTTGATCCAGAGCACCAGCGCCACCAGCATGAAGAACGGCGTGACGCCGTTCTTCCCGTCGGCGATACGCGCCGTCACCGTGCAATAGCCGGCCCAGATCAGCGCGCCGAAGAACGCGAGGCCGTAGCTCAGCGGATTGTCCGCGACGTTGTGCAGCATCCCGGCCGGGTCGAGGCCCTGGGCGCCGCCGAGCACCCGGCAGATTCCGAGCATCGACAGCAGGACGCCGGGCACGACCAGCAGGTTGGCGCGCTGCTTGTTGAACACGATCGCCGCGACCAGCGTGAAGCTCGGCCACAGATAGTTGACCATCGAGACTTCTATCGCCTGCTGGCCAGTGTTCGCATAGCCGATGGCGAGCGACAGGCACAGCTCGTACGCGACGAACAGCAACCCGCCCCAGATCAGGTAGTTTTTCGGGAATTTGCTCAGATCGGGGAAGCCGATCGTAAACAGCAGAAGCACGGATGCCACCGTATAGATCATCGCGGCGCCGCCGGTCGCGCCGAGGCTTTCGCTGACTCCACGAACGAGGGCGACCACGGAGGCCCACAACAACACCGCGCCGAGCCCGGCGAGCGTTGCCTTATTCTTGCGCTTCATGCTTCCTGCCTGTTTCAACATTCAAATTCGATTTCGGATGATTCGGTTCCGCCTGCATGAGCCACGCGCGCATTCGGCATGCGGGGCGGCCATTGCCGACGGAAACGCGTAGTTTAACGGGGTGACGGAGATCGAGCGGCGGTGTTGGCGGTGATCGGCCCGGCGCTTGCGGCCGATCCGGGAGCACGAGCATCACGCGGCAACCGGTCACGCGTCGTCGATGCGCCATGCCGCGCCGATTGCCGACAACGCGTGGCCGATCGAGTCGAGCATCGCGTTTCGCGTCGGCCCAAGTGTCGTGACAACGAAGAAACCGTCTTTGTCGGTCGACAGGGCGATCAGCGGCCAGCCGCCGGCGTCGCAATGGACTTCAAGCTGTCGCCGGTCGGGATCGATGTCGATGTCGTCATGCGCTTGCCGCAACGCATTCGCGATGGCATCGAATGCGTCGGCCGACGGCGTCGTATGGATGCGGTATTCGAAACTCATCTTCATGGGCCGGTGTGCGAGGCGCGCAGTCTAACGCGTGTCATCGCACAACGTCCGGCAACGGCACGACATCAGGCGCCCGTCGCAACGGGCGCCTGCCACATCACCGTTCGTTCCGCTTCTTGCTCAGTTCGATCGTCTCGAACAGCTCGTAGTCGGCGGTCGGGTGCTGGTCGGCGCCCGGTGCGTGGTAGTAGCGCATCGTGATCGTCGTGTGCCCGCCCGGCTTGCCCGGGTCGTGGTCGAACACCGCGATCCCGTAGCCGGTGCCCGTATCGCGGCGCGCGGACCAGATCGCATCCTCGAGCGCGTCGGCCGGCTGGCGCACGAACGTATTCGGCGCCGTGCCCGGCACCGGCCGGTTCGGCTTCGTGAACACCTTCGCCCGCGCAAAGCCGGTCGCCGGGTTCTCGCCGTACACGTCGAGCGGTGCGCTGGTGCCGCCGCCGCCGAGGATCAGGTGGATCGTGCCGTGACTCGTGTCGAACTTCGTGCGGTCCGGGTCGTTCGAGCCGACCGGACGCGGCTGCAGCGTCTCGACGACTTCGCCGGTCGTCGCGTCCACGCCCGCGCGGTGATTGCAGCCGCGCACCGGGTAGCTGCGCTCGTAGTCGTGATCGTGGCCGCACAGCACGAGGTCGACGCCGTAACGGTCGAACAGCGGCAGCCATGCTTCGCGAATGCCCTTGTCGGAACCGTTGCCCGTCTTCGACGAACTGAGCGCGTCCTGGTGCATCTGCACGACGATCCAGTCGATGTCGTCGTCATGCGCGGCATGACGCAGCGTGTGTTCGAGCCAGCGTGTCTGCTCGCCGTTGCTGTAGCCGCGCACGTAGAACGACGTGCCGGGCTCGATCGGCGGATGGCCCGTGCTCGCGGCCGGCACGAGCGGCGCGGGACCGCCGACGAATGCGGCGGCGTCCTGGTACACGACATCGTCGGCGTCGAGCGAGACGAACAACACCGAGCTCACGCGGAAGCTGTACCAGCGGCCCTGGAAGCGCGTGCCGTTCTCCGGCAGCGTATAGCGCGCGAGATACGAGTCGAGCCCCTGCGGGCCGTTGTTGAACTCGATCTCGTGATTGCCGGGGCACGGCATCCACGGACGATTCGCGGCCGACGTCTGGTTGTTGTTGCCGAAATCGCGCCACACCTCGGGCTGGTGCGCGGGGTTCAGGTTCGCGTAGCAGAGGTCGCCGTTCAGCAGGTGGAACAACGGCCGGAACTGCTCGACCGCCTGCACCGCGAAGCGGCTCTGCGGCGACGACAGCACCCACGCGCCGTTCGGCGTCGCGAGATCGCCGTAGCTCGTGAAGCGGAACGGCGCACGGCCGCGCGGCGCGGTCGAGAAATTCGCGGAGAACGGCTGCGCGGCGTTGCTGTCGTTGTCGGCCGTGATCTCGTAGCGGTAGCGCGTATTCGGCTTCAGCCCGTGCACGCGAGCGTGGTACGCGAATACGGTTTCGCCGTTCAGGCCGTCGGTGTACAGGCGCTGGACGCCGTGCACGGTGCGTGCCGGCTCGCCGTCGGCGACGATGCGCGCGCGCGGATTGACGGCCGGCGCGAGCGAGGCCCACGAGATCACGACTTCCGACGTCGGGTCGTTGCCCCACGTCAGGTGGACCTGTTCGGGGGTGCCGTCCGGGTTCGACGCGGCGGCCCTGGCTGCCGCGAGGCCGCCTGCGGCGGTGGCGAGGCCGGATACGCCGGCGAGTTTCAGGAAGCCGCGACGCGACACGGACGCGGCCGGCTCGTTTGGCTGGATCGGGGAGTTGTCCTGGTTCGACATGGTCGGTGTTTTCGTTGGTGGAGACGCGAGATGTGGAACCGCCTGGCCGAATGCGAACGTGGCCGGGGCGTGGGCCGGAAACGAGCGGGATCCCGGTGCCGAACATTGTCGGAGGGCAGTTTTGCCGGGTTGTGACAGCACGGCAACCCCGCGTGAGCGTGGGCATCTGCCCGAGCGTGCGGATCGCGGCATCCGGCCTGCGCCGACGTGCATCCGGTTCGGCCGAAATTTATTTGCCGGCACCGCGACGGATTCCGTTCGCCCGCGCCGTTTAACGCATGAACGGCCGCTTCCGGTCGATACCCGCTACCCCGGAGTCTTTCATGAAGCTTTCCATTTCGTTGCGGTTTGCCGCCGCATGTGTGGCCGCGCTCGCTGCGTCCGCCGCCTTCGCGCAGGCCGTCATCGTCGCGCCTTACGCGCCGCCGCCGCCTCGCGTCGAAGTGATGCCGGCGCCGCGCGCGGGCTATGTGTGGGACCAGGGCCACTGGCACTGGCGGCAGGGCCGCTACGTGTGGATTCCGGGCCACTGGCAACTGGTTCGCGTCGGCTATCACTGGGTGCCGGGCCACTGGGCCGCGCGCGGCCCGGCGTGGCGCTGGGTTCCGGGCCACTGGGCCTGATGCGCATGCTGCCGCACGGCACGCGGTGCCGGCGCGGCGGCTCTTTCCCGCAACGTCATGAGGCGCAGCCATGCCTTTTCGAACCGTGGTGATACTGGCGGCCGCAGCCATCGTGCTGGCCGGCTGTGTCGTGGTGCCGGCGCGTCCGGCCTATTACCGGCCCGCGCGGGTCGTCGTATATTGAGCGCGCCGGCCGCCGCTCACGCGAACGCGACCGGGCGGCCGGCACCCGATCGACACGATCGCCATGCAGCCTGAAACGGATGCCGATGAAACGGACCTTGCCGAGGCCGTGCGCGATGCGTGCGGCGATCCCGAACCGCCGGTGTGGCGGGGCCGGGTAATGGCGCGGCGCATGCAAGGAGAGCACGACGATGAGTTTCAGTCTGCCGGCGGGCGCATCAACGATCGCGCCGCGGCACAGACGCGCGATGCACTGGAGCGCCCTGCGTTGAGCGACGGCGATCCGGACGCGGCACTGGTGGCACGGGTCGGCGCGCGCGACGCGTCGGCCGTGCGCATGCTCGTCGCGCGCAAGCTGCCGCGGCTGCTCGCACTCGCGACGCGCATGCTCGGCGACCGCACCGAAGCCGAGGACGTCGCACAGGAGACGTTCTTGCGGATCTGGAAACAGGCGCCGGGCTGGCGCGAAGGCGAGGCACGGTTCGACACGTGGCTGCATCGCGTCGTGCTGAATCTGTGCTACGACCGCTTGCGCGGCCGCCGCGAGGAACCGGTCGACGTGTTGCCCGACGTGCCCGATCCGCAACCGGAGCCGGCCACCCGCGCGGAGACCCGCTCGCGCGACGCGCGCGTGCGGCAGGCGCTCGCGGCGTTGCCCGCGCGGCAGCGCGAAGCGCTCGTGCTCCAGTACTATCAGGAAATGTCGAACGTGGAGGCGGCCAACCTGATGGGCATTACCGTCGACGCGCTGGAAAGCCTGCTCGCGCGCGCACGGCGAAACTTGCGCGCGCAACTGGCCGGCGATTCACCTAGCGAGGACATCCGATGACACCCGAACGATTTCGTACCATCGTCGCCGCGTACGGCTCGGATGCGCGGCGCTGGCCGGACGGCGAGCGCGCAGCCGCCGAGGCATGGGCGCGTGCGCATCCGGGCGAAGCATTGGCCGCGCTGGACGATGCCGCCGAACTCGACGCGTGGCTCGCCAACGATACGGTCGCACCGCCCGCGCCGGCGCTCGTTGAGCGCATCGTCGCG
>NZ_JAAGPO010000490.1:0-1312 GCF_017104825.1 Burkholderia sp. Ac-20345
TCCGTGCGACGGAAACTCGGCCGCGGCGATCGCATCGATCCGCTCGACGAGCGCATGGCAGGTCGCCTCGCGATAGCGCGCCGCGTGAATGCGCACCTGCTCGGCAAGACTCGCGACCGACAGGCGCGGCAGGCGCCGCGCGACACCCATTGCGTCGAGCGCTTCGAGCAGGTCGATCGCGCGGTGCTCGACGCCGCGCAGCAGCGCGATGCGCGCGGCGGTGCGATAGCCGAGCAGCACGGTATCGGGCGTGCCCGAGTGTTCGAGCACGTCGAGCCGGTTCGCGAGCAGCGCGGCGGCCTGGTCGACGCGGTCGGCCTCGTACGCGAGCGCCGCGCACATCGCCGCGAGCATGCAGGTGAGTGGATGGCGGCGCCCGAGATCGGCTTCCGCACGCGCCAGCGCCGGCGACAGCGCGTCGTCGGCCAGCCGGACCTGGCCTTCGCGCAGGTAGCTCAGGCCCGTGATCAGCTCGCCCCAGCGCGCGACATACCCGAACCCGGCCGCCGTCTCGCCGCGCGGCGCCGCGTGCTGGAAACGGCGTGCCTGCGCCGGTTCGCCGACGATGATCGCGCGCGCCGACAGCCGGTTCGCGTGCATCTGCGCGAGCCATGTCGCCGCCGGCGGCGTGAAGTCGGCCCACGGCTCGAACAGCTCGACGAAGCGGTCGATTTCGTCGGCGTAATACGCGGCCGCGCTGAGGATCAGCGCGCATTCGTAGCGCATCGCCGCGGGCGTGCCGCCATCCGCGAGGATGCCCGCGATCTGGCGCTGCGCCTCGACATGGCGCTCGCCGAGCGCCAGCGCCCACGCGACCGCGACGCGCAGCGTCGGACGCTTGTCGAGCTCCGCATCGGGCAGCAGCGCGAGCCAGTCGAGCACGTCGTTGATACGGCCCTGCTTGATCGCATCCTCGAGACAGCGCTGCGCGAGCGCATACGCCACCTCGAACTGGCCGGCCGCGTACGCGTGGCGAGCGGCTTCCTCGGTCATCCCGTGCGCGTCGAGCCACGCGGCCGCACGCGCATGCAGCGCGTTGCGCTCGGTTTCCGGGCTCGCGGCCAGGCGGTCGCGCAGCGTGTCGCGCACGAGCGGATGCAGCCGGCACCAGTCCGAATCGTCCGACGCAATGAACAGCGGCGTGTCGCGGGCGAGCCGCGCGAGACGGTCGGGCGCGTCCGCGTCGTCGAGCAGCGCCGCGCACAGCGACGGATGCAGGCGATCGGCGACGCTCGTGCGCGTCAGGAACGCGGTGTCGTCGGCCGACAGGTTCGTGAGCAGCAGCTCGACGAGCCGGTCGCGCGTGCCGTCC
>NZ_JAAGPO010000491.1:0-1569 GCF_017104825.1 Burkholderia sp. Ac-20345
GCCGTGCGACGGCGCGCCGATCAGCGCCGCGATCGCGCACGCGAGCGCCGCACCGAACAGCAGGCTGCCGGCCGCGTCCACGCGCTTCGCGTGCGGATCGCGCGACTCGTCGATCGCCACGCGCGCCCCGGCCGCGAGCAACAGGCAGACGGGCAGGTTCAGCAGGAACACCCAGCGCCAGCCGATCCATTGCGTGATCGCACCGCCGACGAGCGGCGCGATGGCCGTCGCGATCCCCATGCACATGCCCCAGATCGCCCACGCGCGCGCCCGTTCGCGCCCTTCCGGAAAACGGTTCGCGATCACCGCGAGCGCGGCCGTCAGCAGCAGTGCGGCGCCGCCGCCCTTCACCGCCCGCGCGGCGATCAGCCAGCCGGCCGACGGCGCGACGCCGCAGCCGAGCGACGCGAGAAAGAACAGCGCGAGCCCCGTGAAGAGCATCCGCTTGCGCCCGAACCGGTCGGCGAGCCCGCCGGCCGGCAGCAGGCAAGCGGCGAACGCGGTCATGTACGCGCTCACGACCCATTCGATATCGGCGAAGCTCGCGTGGAAACTGCGCGCGATGCTCGGCAGCGACACGGCGACGACGTTCGTGTCGAGCACGATCAGCGAGCAGGTTGCGGACGCGACGGCGAGCGTCGCGGCGGCAGGCATGCGTGCGCCCGGGCGCGGGGCGGCAGCCGCGCCCGCGCGCGACGCCGGTGAAGACTGGGACATCGGCTACTCCGGAACAGGATGAACGAACCGTATGCTAGGCTTGGCCCGTATTGCCTGTCATTGATACTCCGATGCTGTTTTATTGACGAAAATTGCAATCATGGACCGGCTCGAATTCCGTCACGTGCGCGCGTTCCTGAGCGTCGCGCAACACCTGCACTTCGCCCGCGCGGCCGAAGCGCTCGACATGGCGCCACCCGCGCTCACGCGGCAGATCCAGGAGGCCGAACGCGTGCTCGGCGTGCGCCTCTTTCACCGGTCGCGCCGCGCGGTCACGCTGAGCGCGGCCGGCGAGGCCTATCTCGCCGAGGCGAGCGCCGCGGTCGAGCACCTGCAGCGCGGCCGCGAACTCGCCGCGCTGGCCGAGCGCGGCGAGCTCGGCCGGATCGAGATCGGCTACGTGTCGTCGGCCGTCTATTCGGGCACGCTGCAACGCACCGTCGGCGCGTTTCGTGACGCGCACCCGCGCATCGAACTGAACCTGCGCGAAGTGCCGATGGACGACGTCGCGAACCAGCTCGACACGGGCCGGCTCGATCTCGCGTACGTACGCCCGCCGCTGCCGCTGCCCGGCGGCCTGCGGGTCATTACGCTGCAGCGCGACGTGTTCGTCGCGGCCGTGCCGGCCGGTTCGCGCTACGCATCGATGGCCGCCCTTCGCGCGGCCGACCTCGCCGACGCGCGCTTCGCGGTACCCGAACAGGAGCGCGGCACGCTCGAAGTCGCGCGCCGCGAGGAACAGGACGTGATCGACGCGTCGATCGAACGCGCGCTCGCCGTGATGCCGATGGTCGTCAAGGGCGAACTCGACCGCGCGACGATGCAGTTGCATCGCAACTGACCGCATCGCAC
>NZ_JAAGPO010000492.1:0-1148 GCF_017104825.1 Burkholderia sp. Ac-20345
TGCCGCAATGGCGCGCGGCCCGCATCGCGTTCGAATTCGACGGCGCGCTGATCCGCGCCGCACGCGACACGGCGTCGTCAGCGCACGCGACGTTGCCGATGCTGCTGCACGCGGCGCTCAACACCGCGCTGTTCCGCGCGACGGGTGTGGCCGACCAGCCGGTCGGCGTGCTCGCGTCGACGCGCGAGCTGACGGGCGACGGGGCCCGCGACGCGCTTGGCCTCTTCATCAATTCGGTCGTCGTGCGCACGCGGATCGACCCGGCCGCGCGCCGTGCAGACGTGCTCGCGCAAGTGCGCGACACGGCGCTCGCGGCTTATGCACACGCCGACGTGCCGTTCGCGGACGTCGTCGCGGCGCTGCGTGCGCAGCGCGCCGCACAGGCCAATCCGTTGTTCCAGGTGATGTTCAACTACCTGCGCCCGACCGGTGCCGCGGCGCGCGACTGGGCCGGCCTGTCGCTGGCCGGATTCGACGATGTGCGCCATCGCGTCGTGTTCACACTGGAGCTGGACGTCGTCGAGCATCCGGACGGCCGCGTGAGCGCCGCGTTCTCGTATGCGGACGAACTGCTCGATAGCGGCTTCGTCGATGCGCTCGTCGATGTCTACCACGACGAAGTCGCGCGTTTCGCGGGCGCGTCGGAAGCGGCGCTTGGCATGCCCGACAAGCGTGACGTTGCGCAGGCGTCTGCTCATGCACAGGCGGCAGGCAATGCGCGTGCGGCAACGCCGTCACGCGCACCGCATGCGGCTGCCGCGCTCGCGGCGCTGTGGTCCGACACGTTCGCGACGGCCGCGCCCGAAGCGGACGCCAACCTGTTCGAAGCCGGCGCGACCTCGTTCGACGTCGTGCGCTTCGTCGACGCGGCCAGCCGTGCCGGTCACGCGTTGACGGTCGCCGACCTGTTCGCGTCGCCGACGCTCGCGGCACTCGGCGCGCGGCTCGATGCGCACACGGAAACGGGACAGGAGGCGCGCCATGCTAGCTGAAGTGCGTCCGGACGGATTCACGATGCTCGATACCTACCGTCTCGCATTCGCGGACGGCCTGTTCGCCGTGCGTGACGGCGCGGAGATCCGCGTCGCGCAGGGCGACGGCATCGGCGCGCAGTTGCTGCGCGCGCAACTCGGCGACGACGGCGCGCT
>NZ_JAAGPO010000493.1:0-270 GCF_017104825.1 Burkholderia sp. Ac-20345
GAGCTATCGTGTAGATTGCGGTGGGGGCCGTGTCATTAAAAAAAAAAAAAAAAAAATAGTACCCCCCCCCCCCCCCCCCCTCCTCCCTTGACTTTCATTTCTTCTTTTATTTTGTTCTTTGCATACTCACCTGATTCTCTCTGCTCCACCTCCCCTGATCTCTGTATTACTCTTCTTTTGCTATCGCCTTATCTTATTCGTCTTCATACATTATTCATTTGCTCTTTATCCATACTCATTGTGCATCTCTTTACTCTTGTTTCCTCATCT
>NZ_JAAGPO010000494.1:0-1331 GCF_017104825.1 Burkholderia sp. Ac-20345
AACGTGCGTAAGCTCGGGGAGCATCTTACCAGAGATGACTCTACAACGTCGGATGAGTGGGTGACTATGGGTATAGTACGTAAACGTTGTTTTTGAAGAGCCGACGGCGGAATACGAGGTGGAAGCAGGTGGCTGGAGTTCAGACGTGTGCCCTTGCGGTCGGCGCGCGCCGCCCGGCGCGCGGCCGGAGCGCCGGCGCGGCGAGAGAGGTCGCCGAGGCGGCGCGCGAAGCCTTCTGCGAGCGCGATGCCGAAATCGGCAGGTTCGGGCAGCCTCGCGACGAGGCCGCCGGTGAATTCGAGCGTATCGTCCTGCACGTTCATGTTCATGCGCGGCCCCCTTCCATCATCCGGTCGAGTGCGTCGACGAGCGCGCGCCCGGGCCGGCGTGCATGCACGCCGGCCGGCTCACCGCCGCTGCGCCAGTCAGGCCGCACACCGCGCACGAACAGGTACAGGTAACCCGCGATATGCGTGTCGTAGTCGTAGTCGGGCAGCCGCCCGCGCAGGTAGCGATGCAGTGCAACCGTATAGAGCAGCGCCTGCAGGTGATACGCGTGATCGGCCATCGCGACATCGAGCGCGCGCGGGCCGTAGGCGTCCGGCGTCGTGCCGAGATGGTTCGACTTCCAGTCGACGATCCAGAAGCGGCCGTCGTGTTCGACGATCATGTCGATGAAACCCTTGATGAAACCGGCGAGCGTGCCCGCCTCCAGTGCAACGTCCGGGTAGCCGTGCGCGACCAGCAGGCGGCGCAGCGCCATCAGGTCGAGCGACGGCGCCGGGAACAGGAAACCCATTTCGTCGAGCCGCTTCGCGGGATCGAGATCGGCGAGCCGCATGCCCGGCACGAGCTCGGTGCGCACGACATCGTCGACCAGTTGCACCATCATCGCCGGCAGGCGTGTGGCGAGTTCGGGCTCGGCCTCGACCGGCCGGTCGTGCAGCGCGCCGAGCGCGGCCCTGGGCCACGACTCGGGCTCCGTGAAGCGGCTGAGTTCGAACAGGCGGTGCAGGCACTCGCCGGCCGCCGCGCCGCGCGGGAACACGAGGATGTCGTCGTCCGGCGGTTCGGGCGCGACCGGATCGGCCAACAGCCACTCGCCATCCGGCGCCACCGCGGCAAGCGCATCGTGATCGGGCCTCAGTTCGTCATCGGGCACGGCCGCGACACCTGCCTCTTCACGCGCCATCGACGCGGTCAGCGAACTGAAGCTGGCCATCCGCCACGCATCGCGCAGCATGCGCGTCGCATGGCGCGCCGCGAGTGTCTGCGACGCGTCGTGCCCGGCCGCAAGACGCTCGGGTCGCGCCGGCGCCGGCAATGGCGCC
>NZ_JAAGPO010000495.1:0-1161 GCF_017104825.1 Burkholderia sp. Ac-20345
TGGCTGCGCTGGCCGCTCGCCGTGCTGGTGATCGCCGCGGGCGCGACGCTCGTGCTGCATCGCGACGGCCTGTGGAGCCGCGAGCTCGCCGCGCTGAGCCCCGTGCCGGCGCAAGCGCAGGCACTCGACGCACGGCTGCGCGCCGATGTCGGCGCACCCGACGTGCGCTATCTCGTCGTGATTTCCGCATCGACCGAACAGGCCGCGCTCGAAGGTGTCGAGAAAGTGGCCGCGCAATTGCAGCCGCTCGTCGACCAGGGCGCGCTCGCCGGTTTCGAAAGCCCCGCGCGCTACCTGCCGAGCGACGCCGCGCAGCGCGCGCGCCAGGCGAGCCTGCCCGACGCCGGCGTGCTCGCCGCGCGGATGCACGACGCCGTCGCGAACCAGCCGATCGCGGTCAAGCCCGACCTGTTCGCACCGTTCATCACCGACGTCGACGCCGCACGCCGCGCGCCGCTGCTGACGCGCGCCGACCTGCGCGGCACATCGATGGCGCTCGCCGTCGATGCGCTGCTGACCGAACGTGACGGCCGCTGGAGCGCGATGCTGCCGCTACGCGCGCCGGATGCCGCCCGCACTGCGCACCCGGCATCGAGTCTCGATGCGACGCCGATTCGCGCGGCTGTCGCGCGCGCGGGCGTGCCCGATGCGCTGTTCGTCGACATGAAGGCCGAAGCCGATCGCCTGTACGTGAGCTACGTGCACGAAGACATCCGGCTGTCGCTCGCGGGTTTTGCCGCCATCGCCGTGCTGCTGCTGATCGCACTGCGCTCGCCGCGCCGCGTCGTGCGTGCGCTCGCGCCGCTCGTCGCGGCCGTGCTGGTCGTGACGGCCGGCTTCGCGCTCGCCGGCGTGCAACTGACGATCCTGCATCTCGTCGGGATGCTGCTGATCGTCGCGGTCGGCTCGAACTATGCGCTGTTCTTCTGCAAGCGCGACGACGCGCAGCCCGTCACGCCGTACACACTCGTGTCGCTGCTGATCGCGAATCTCGCGACGGTCGCCGGCTTCGGGTTGCTGGCGCTGTCGCGCGTGCCGCTACTCGAGACCTTCGGGCTGACCGTCGGCCCGGGCGCGATGCTCGCGCTCGCGTTCGCGGCGATTCTCGCGCCGCGCCCGTCCGCGGTCGTCAACCGTCATCGAGGAGGACGCGCATGAGCG
>NZ_JAAGPO010000496.1:0-1214 GCF_017104825.1 Burkholderia sp. Ac-20345
TAGGCCGATGCCGGCCGCGTGCCGCTCGGCCTGCCGCTGCCGCCTTCCGCGGGCAAGCGGCGCATCGCATTGAATGTGGCCGCAGACGTGCTCGCGACGGTCGGCCCGCTGCCCGCGTTGGCCGACGTGCTTGCCGCCGCGCCAGACACATGGCACACGGCGTTGCGCGAACTCGATGCGCTCGGCGCGCGTTGCGGCGTGCAGGGCCGCGTGTTCGGCAGCCTCGCATGGCAGGCGCTGACGGGCGAGCCCTACCTGGGGGCGTCGTCCGATCTCGACATCGTGTTCCCGCTGCCGGATGCCGTATCGATCGCGGCGCTGCTCGACGGCCTCGCGGCGATCGACGCGCATGCGCCGATGCGAATCGACGGCGAACTGCTGCGTGACGACGGCGCGGGCGTCAACTGGCGCGAACTGCATGTGCGGCAGCCTGAAGTCGCGGTCAAGACCGCGATCGCCGTCGAACTGATGCCGGCGAGCGCATTCATCGGAGGCGAGCGATGAGCGCATGGGCTGCCTGCCGCGTACCGGCGCCGTCCGAAGCCGAACGCATCGCCGACCTGGCCGAGCGCAGCCTCGTGCTCGAAATCGAGACCTATCCGAAGCCGGGGCTCGTCAGTCATGTCGACACCGGCAGCCACACCGACATGGATGCCGCGACGTTCGCCCGCAGCGCCGCCGTGCTGCGGCCGTACTTCGCCGAGCTGGCCGACGCGGGCGCACGCGATGCGGACATGGCCGTGCTGCGCAAGATCGGCCTGCGCGCCGAGCACGCAATGCTCGCCGCGACCGGCGGCGTCAATACGCATCGCGGCGCGATCTTCGGGCTCGGGCTGCTGTGTGCGGCTGCGGGCCGGCGTGCGATGCCGGGAACCGTGCCGGGCGGGATGACGCTCGGCGCGTTCGTCTCCCGCCGCTGGGGTGCCGATATCCTCGGCGGCCCGCGCCTGCCCGACAGCCACGGCGAGCGTGCGAGCCGCCGCTACGGCGTCGGCGGCGCGCGTCGCGAGGCGGCCGACGGGTTCACGACCGTCTACGCGGTCGGGCTGCCCGCGCTGCGCCGCGCGCAGCGTGACCTGCCGGGCGACCGGGAAGCCGCGCGCGTCGATGCGTGCTTCGCGCTGATCGCCGCGCTCGACGACACGAACCTGCTGCACCGGGGCGGGCAGGCCGGTCTCGACTTCGCGCGGGCGACCGCACGAAGTCGAGACCGG
>NZ_JAAGPO010000497.1:0-1312 GCF_017104825.1 Burkholderia sp. Ac-20345
CCGGTGAACGGGCTCGAGCTGCGCATCGCGGGCGCGGCCGCCGGCGGCGATCGCACGCACAAGACGATCGTCGCGCGGCTCGCCGCGCGCGGCCGGCATGCGTACCAGGCCGTCGTGATTGCCGACGGGCCGCTCACGCAGGAGCAGCTCGACCAGTTTTTCGGGTCGTTCAAACTCGACTGACGGCGACCGGCGAGGGCGCTGAGACACTCTGTGACAACTGAAAGTTCATTCGCAGCTTTCGACGCTAGTCGCCGGATTTTGCGAGGTTTTTTCGGCTATCCACAGCGCATGTGGATAACTTTGTTGAAAAGTTGCCCGGATTGCTCGCCAAGCCGCGCGGGACGGCCTTCCGGCCCGTTTGGTCGCCCGCTCGCGTTTTGAGAAAAATCAATCAAAACAACAAGATGCGGATTCCGTGCTGCAAAGGTCCCGTCGAGCCCTGATCCGGGGTCGGATTCGCGGAATTGTGCATAAGTCAAGTCTTGACAGCCGGATTTTGTCCTCCGAGGGCGTTCAGAGTGCCGTCAGCGCGCGCCGGTAGCGGATCGCTTCGGCGATCTGCGCGGCCGTCGGCAGCGGGTCGCCGGCGAGGTCGGCGATCGTCCGCGCGACCTTCAGCACGCGGTAATACGCGCGCGCCGACCAGCCGAAGCGCTCGCCGGCCTCGCGCAGCAGCCGTTCGCCTTCGTCGGTCGGCCGGCACAGGTCGTCGGTCTCGCGGCCGCTCAGCATGTGATTCGTCTTGCCCTGCCGATCGAGTTGCAGCGCTCGCGCCCGCGCAACGCGCGCGGCCACTGCGGCACTCGGCTCGCCGGGCGCCGTGACGCGCGTCGCCAGCTCGGCTGGCGACAGCGCGGGCAGGTCGATCTGGATGTCGATGCGGTCGATGAGTGGCCCCGACAGCTTGCGCAGGTAGCGCGCGGCGACGTCGGGCGAGCAGCGGCAGCGTCCGGACGGATCGCCGTGCCAGCCGCACGGACACGGATTCATCGCGGCGATCAGCTGGCATGCGGCGGGAAAGTCGGCTTGCTGGGCTGCACGTGAAATCGTGATGCGGCCGGCCTCCAGCGGCTCGCGCAGCATCTCGAGCACGTGCCGGTCGAATTCCGGGAGTTCGTCGAGAAACAGTACGCCGAGGTGCGCGAGCGTGATCTCGCCCGGCTGCGGCGGGTTGCGGCCGCCCACCAGCGCGGCGGCGCTCGACGAGTGATGCGGTGAACGGAACGGCCGCCGGCGCCACTGCGCGGGCGAGAAGCCGAGGCGGCTCGCGGAGAGCAGCGCCGCCGACGTCAGCGCCTCGTCGTCGGTC
>NZ_JAAGPO010000498.1:0-1507 GCF_017104825.1 Burkholderia sp. Ac-20345
TTCGCGCTGCAGATGTCGCACTACGCGTTCCTGCTGCAGGACGACCTGTACATCGCGACCTACCTCAGCTCGCTGAAGATGGCCGCCGTGTCGACGGTGCTGTGCCTGCTGATCGGCTATCCGATGGCGTACTACATCGCGCGCTCGGAGCCGAACCGCCGCAACGTGCTGATGATGGCCGTGATGCTGCCGTTCTGGACGTCGTTCCTGATTCGCGTGTACGCATGGATCGGCATCCTGAAGGATGACGGCCTGCTGAACCACACGCTGATCGCGCTCGGCATCATCCACACGCCGCTGCGCCTCTATCACAGCGACGCGGGCGTCTATATCGGGATGGTCTATTCGTACCTGCCGTTCATGGTGATGCCGCTGTACGCGCACCTCGTGAAGATGGACCTCACGCTGCTCGAAGCCGCGTACGACCTCGGTGCGAAGCCGTGGGTCGCGTTCACGCGGATCACGCTGCCGCTGTCGAAGAACGGGATCATCGCCGGCAGCCTGCTGGTGTTCATCCCGGCGGTGGGCGAGTACGTGATTCCGGAACTGCTCGGCGGCGCCGACACGCTGATGATCGGCCGCGTGATGTGGGATGAATTCTTCAACAACATGGACTGGCCGATGGCGTCCGCGGTGACGGTCGCGATGGTGATGCTGCTGCTGGTGCCGATGGCGCTGTTCCAGTACTACCAGGTCAAGGAACTGGAGGACGCGAAATGATCAAGCCGAGCAAACCGCTGTCGACGGGCGTACTCGCCTTCGGCTTCCTGTTCCTGTACATCCCGATCATCAGCCTGGTCGTGTACTCGTTCAACGAGTCGAAGCTGGTGACGGTGTGGTCGGGCTTCTCGCTGAAGTGGTACTCGGCGCTGCTGGACGACGACGAGCTGCTGAACGCCGCGTGGCTGTCGCTGAAGATCGGTCTCTTGACGGCCACGGCGTCGGTCGTGATCGGCACGTGGGCGGGCTTCGTGCTCGCGCGCTTCGGCCGCTTCAAGGGCTTCACGCTGTACACGGGGATGATCAACGCGCCGCTGGTGATTCCGGAAGTGATCCAGGGCATCTCGCTGCTGTTGCTGTTCGTTGCGCTGGAGCAGATGTTCGGCTGGCCGAAGGGGCGCGGGATGGTGACGATCTGGATCGGTCACGTGATGCTGTGCGTGTCGTACGTGGCGATCATCGTGCAGTCGCGCGTGAAGGAGATGAACAAGTCGCTGGAAGAGGCGGCGCTCGATCTCGGCGCGACGCCGCTGAAGGTGTTCTTCGTGGTGACGCTGCCGCTGATCTCGCAGGCGCTGCTGTCGGGGTGGCTGCTGTCGTTCACGCTGTCGATCGACGATCTGGTGCTGTCGGCGTTCCTGTCGGGGCCGGGCTCGACGACGCTGCCGCTGGTGGTGTTCTCGCGCGTGCGGCTGGGGCTGAACCCGGAGATGAACGCACTGGCGACGCTGTTCATCACGGCGGTGACGATCGGCGTGATCGTCGTGAACCGGATGATGATCGCGCG
>NZ_JAAGPO010000499.1:0-1505 GCF_017104825.1 Burkholderia sp. Ac-20345
CGCTCGCCGAACAGGATAGCAAACTGGTTCATCGCTGATTATATGAACGCCTCCCGTTTGCGAAGGTTTTTCGTGTGTGCTGACTACGACAGGATGGGTTGCAGCTTTATATCCGGGCTTGTTGCAGCCTGACATGCTGCGGCCCACCATGAAATCCGCTGACCCGCGCCTCATTTTTCCGACGAGCTAGAAGCTCACTCAGCGATTCAGGTTTGGCGAGTCCCGGTCCGACCTGTTTTGTCATTACATACGATTGCCAGCGCAACCTTTCGACGTGTCATCCTGTAAAAATTGATCTACCTTCTACGCGACGTGCGCCGGTCAGACCGGTTTCACGCTCACATAGTCCTTGTCGTACTGCCTGTCGTGCGCCAAGATCGCCCAGATCGTGCGAGCCATCCTGTTCGCTTGTGCCACGACTGCTACATTCAACGGTCGCCGCTTCTTGATGCCTTCGGCCCATAATCCGGGTTCCTTTGCGAGACACAGCACGCTTCGGGCCCCGTGGATCAACAGCTTGCGCAGATAGGTATCTCCTCGTTTGCTGATCCCCAGTAACTGGACCTTGCCACCCGTACCGGTCTGCCGTGGCACCAGTCCGATCCAGGCTGCGAACTCGCGCCCGGACCGGAACGTCTTCGCATCGCCCATAGTGGCTACTGCCGCTGTCGCCGTCAGCAGACCAACGCCCGGTATGGCAACAATCGCCTTGCATGCCTTGTCCTCTCTCTGCCACGCCTGCAGACGCCGCTCAATTTCAGCAATCTGTCTGTCCAGTTCCGACAATCCACTCCACTGCTCTCGCAGTGTGTCGATCAGGATCGAGGGCAGACGATCAACCAGCCGCTCCAGGACACTTGGAATTGCCTTGTCGAGCGCAGCCCGTCCCTTGGCCATCACTTCACCGTATTCGGTTAGCAAGCCGCGCAGACTATTGACCTGCATCGTGCGGAACTTCACCAGTTGCTCTCGCATCCGGTGCAGCCCCAGCACGGCCTGCTGCGTTTCAGTCTTCACCGCGACGGCCTTGCCTGCGTGCTGTACGGCAAGCCAGATGGCTCGCGCATCAGTCGCATCGTTCTTGTTACCCATTGCGAACGCCTTGACGAACTTGCCCGGCATCAACTTCACCTGATGGCCCATCGCGATCAGTTTACGGGCCCAGTGTTGGGAACCACCGCACGCTTCCATGCCGATGAGGCGGGGAGTCAAATTTGCGAAATGCTCCAGAAACGCGGCTCGCTTTACCGGCTTATTTACGATCTCGCCCGTCTCTGCGTCGATGTAATGGAGCTGCATCACGTTCTTTGCAATGTCCACACCCACTGTCGTGTGCTTCATTTCGGAGCCTCCGGTTTGCCAGGAAAACCCCTATGGTCTTCCATCTGGGCACTTTGATGCCATTGGCCCGTAAGGCTCAGCCTTCCTGCAAGCTACGCCACTCACGGGTGGGAGGCGTTCATATCATTTTTCCAGTCGAAGGCGGACCGCACGGTCTTGGCCAG
>NZ_JAAGPO010000047.1:0-61543 GCF_017104825.1 Burkholderia sp. Ac-20345
CGGCCGCGCACGCGCGCCGCCCAACGGGCGGCGGGCCGCGGCGCGCGGCCGCAATCTGCCCGCATCCTAGCATTCCGGCAGGGCCGCCAGCGACCGGAACCGCCGGGTATCGCGAACCGCGCATCGTCGTCCGTCCTGTCATCGTCCGGTCACGGCCGCCGCAGGTCGAGCGTGAACGGGAATTCGCGGCTCGGCGCGGCAGCCGCGACATCCATCCGCCCCGGCGTATGCCCCATCTCGACGAAGCGCGCGAGCCGGCGGCTCTCGGCTTCGTATGCATTGACCGGGAACGTCGCGTAGTTGCGTCCGCCCGGATGCGCGACGTGGTAGCGGCAGCCGCCGAGCGAACGCTGCAGCCACGTATCGACGATGTCGAACGTGAGCGGCGCGTGCACGCCGAGGGTCGGATGCAGCGCGGACGGCGGCGACCACGCCTTGTAGCGCACGCCCGCGACGTATTCGCCGACGGTGCCGGTCGGCTGCAGCGGCAGCGTGCGGCCGTTGACCGTCACGACGTGCCGGTTGTCGTTCAGCCCCGTCACGCGTACCTCGAGCCGTTCGACCGACGAATCGACGTAGCGCACGTTGCCGCCGGGCGCGCCCTCCTCGCCCATCACGTGCCACGGTTCCAGCGCGCCGCGCAGCGACAGCTGCATCCCGTTCACCGCAATCTGCCCGAACAGCGGGAAGCGGAATTCGAAGTGCGGCGCGAACCACGCCGGATCGAACGCAAAGCCGGCATCGCGCAGTTCGGTCAGCACGTCGTCGAAATCCATCTGAAGAAACTCGGGCAGCATGAAGCGGTCGTGCAGCGCGGTGCCCCAGCGCGTGAGCGGCGTCGTGTACGGCGCGGCCCAGAAACGGGCGACCAGCGCGCGCAGCAGCAATTGCTGCACGATGCTCATCCGCGCATGCGGCGGCATCTCGAACGCGCGCAGCTCGAGCAGGCCAAGCCGGCCGGTCGACGAATCGGGCGAATACAGCTTGTCGATGCAGAACTCGCTGCGGTGCGTGTTGCCCGTCACGTCGATCAGCAGGTTGCGCAGCACGCGGTCGACGAGCCACGGCGGCATGTCCTGCCCGAACAGCAGCTTGTTGCGCTGGATCTCCGCGAACGCGATGTCGAGTTCGTAGAGCTGGTCGTTGCGCGCCTCGTCGACGCGCGGCGCCTGGCTCGTCGGCCCGATGAAGAGCCCCGAGAACAGGTACGACAGCGACGGATGGTTGTGCCAGTACGCGATCAGGCTCGCGAGCAGATCCGGGCGGCGCAGGAACGGGCTGTCGGCCGGCGTCGCGCCGCCGAGCACGAAGTGGTTGCCGCCGCCCGTGCCGACGTGACGGCCGTCGACCATGAACTTCTCGCTGCACAGCCGCGACTGCCATGCGGCGTCGTACAGGAATTCGGTGTGATCGACCAGTTCGTCGAAGTTCCTGGCCGGATGGATGTTCACTTCGATCACGCCGGGATCGGGCGTCACCTGCAGCAGCTTCAGCCGCGCGTCGCGCGGCGGCGGATAGCCTTCGAGCACGAGCTTCACGCCGAGCGAATGTGCGGTCAGCTCGATTGCGCCGAGCAACTCCAGATAATCCTCGAGCGCGGCGAGCGGCGGCATGAACAGGTACAGGATGCCGTTGCGCACTTCGACGCACAGCGCGGTGCGCGTGATCCACGCGGCCGATTCGAAGCGCTCGGGCTGACGACCCGGGTCGCGCGCGGCCGGCCGCCCGTTCGCGGCCGTGCCGTCGTTGCGCCACTGCATCACGGTCTGCGCGGACGCCTCGCGATGCACGCCGGACAGGTAGCGCGGCGCATCGGCCGGGCCCGCATAGCGCGCACGAATGGCGGCCGCTGCCGGCAGCGCGTCGCGCGGCGCGAACGGATCACGTTCGACCAGGTACGGATGGTCAGCGCGGCTGGCCCACGGCAGCGAATCGAGCGGCAGCCGATAGCCCATCGGCGAATCGCCGGGCACGAGGTACATCCGCTCGTCGCGGAAGAACCACGGGCCCGTTTCCCAGCGCGGACCGTCGAGGCCCGGCGCTTCATCGGCGCGCTTGACCGGCAGCACGTAGCCGACCACGCTGTCGAGCTGCTGCTCGAACACCTTGCGCAGCCGCGCGCGTTCGAGTTCGTCGTCGAGGCGAGAGTCGAACGGATCCACGTTGACCGGCAGCCGGCGTTCTCGCCACAGGTAGTACCAGACATCCTCGTAGCCGGGCCGGATGAATTCACCGGTCAGGTTCAACCGCGCGGCGAGCGCATCGATGAAACGCTTCGCGTCGTCGGTCGTATAGGCGGACGGCTCGCGCTCGTCGGCGAACAGCGACGGATCGTGCCACACCGGCTGGCCGTCCGCACGCCAGAAGATCGACAGCGCCCAGCGCGGCAGTTGCTCGCCCGGATACCACTTGCCCTGCCCGAAATGCAGGAAGCCGCCATCGCCGTATTCGGCGCGCAGCCGCTGCACGAGCTCGGTCGCGTAGCCGCGCTTGGTCGGGCCGAGCGCGTCGGTGTTCCACTCGGCGCCGTCGCGATCGTCGATCGACACGAAGGTCGGCTCGCCGCCCTGCGTGAGCCGCACGTCGCCGGCCGCGAGCGCGCCGTCGACCTGCGTGCCGAGCGCCAGCACGCTGTCCCATTGCGATTCCGTATACGGCTTCGTCACGCGCGGCGATTCGTACACGCGCGTCACGCTCATCTCGTGCTCGAACGACACCTCGCACTCGTCGATCAACCCTTCGACCGGCGCGGCGCTCGTCGGCTGCGGCGTGCAGGCCAGCGGAATGTGGCCTTCGCCGGCGAGCAGGCCCGAGGTCGGGTCGAAGCCGATCCAGCCGGCGCCGGGCAGGTACACCTCGCACCACGCATGCAGGTCGGTGAAGTCGACCGACGTGCCGCTCGGGCCGTCGAGCGACTTCACGTCGGGCGTCAGCTGGATCAGGTAGCCCGACACGAAACGCGCGGCAATGCCGAGATGGCGGCACAGCTGAACGAGCAGCCATGCGCTGTCGCGGCACGAGCCCGACGCGAGTTCGAGCGTCTGCTCGGGCGTCTGCACACCCGGCTCCATCCGCACGAGATAGCCGATGTCGTGCTGCAGCTGCTGGTTCAGCGCGACGAGGAAGTTCACGGTGCCGGCCGGCGTGCGGTCGACGCCGTCGACATACGCGCGGAACAGCGGCGCCACGCTCGTCTGCGGGTCGCACGCGAGATACGGCGCGAGTTCGGTCTTCAGTGCGTCGTCATAGCTGAACGGATATTGCTCCGCGCTGGCTTCGAGGAAGAAGTCGAACGGGTTGTACACCGACATCTCGGCAACGAGATCGATCGTGATCTCGAAGTGCTCGGTGCGCTCCGGAAACACGAGCCGCGCGAGATAGTTCGAGAACGGGTCCTGCTGCCAGTTGATGAAGTGCTGCGCGGGCTCGACCGTCATCGAATACGCGAGGATCGGCGTCCGGCAGTGCGGCGCGGGACGCAGGCGCACGACCTGCGGGCCGAGGTTGACGAGCCGGTCGTAGCGGTAGCGGGTGGTGTGATGCAGCGCGACGTGGATGGACATGGGAGCTCGGTTCGGGTTGGGCCGGCCGCGCGCCGCGTCGCGCTCGATGCGACGCGGCGGCCCGGCCTGGCGGATTCGGCGAAAGCGTGCGTCGGGTCAGACAAGTTCCGGCGTCTGCACGACGCTGATCTCGACGCCGACGGCCGTCGCGCCGAGCCCCGTCACCGGCTGCGCGTCGCGATAGTCGAGGCCGACCGCGATGCGCACGTAGCGCTCGTCCGGGCAGCGGCTCATGAACGGATCGAACCCGACCCAGCCGAGCCCTTCGACATAGGCTTCGGCCCACGCATGGCCGGCCGGCTGCAGCATCAGCCCGGCCGCTTGCGGCTGCGCGCCGAGCGCCGGCTGCGGCAGCCCCTGCGACTGCGCGGCATGCGACGCGCCGAGCACCTGCTGCATGCCCTCGCCGCTCTGCAGCGCAAGCGCCTCTTCCTCCTCGACGTCGCCCGCGTTCTGCTTCGCGTCGGCGATGCGCTGCATCGCGCTGTCCGCCAGCACGTAGCCCGAGATATAGCGCGCGGGAATCTTCAGCACGCGCGCGGCCGCGATGAACGCATGCGCATGGTCGCGGCTCGTGCCCTCGCCGCTTTGCAGCGCGGTCTCCGCATCGACCGGCGCGTCGGCGGCCAGGTTCGGCGCATACGCGATGCGGTCGTGCACTTCCGTCATCAGCCAGTGCAGCGCGTCGAGGCTGTGCGGCTCGATCGGCAGCGCTTCGGTGAGCGCACGCACGGTGTCGCCCGCCTTCGTGAGCGCGGTTTCGCGCTCGAAGATCCACGGCGGCGCGTAGCCTTCAGGATTGCCGATAATGCCCGAGCGGTCCTGCGTCTCGACGACGCCGGCCGCGATGACGACGATCTCGGCCTTCGCGCCGCGGTCGTGCCGCACGAGGTCGATCCGGTTGCCGAGCCCGTCGGCATAAGACAGCGTCGGCTCGACGCCGTCGATCGTGACCTGCCACGCGCGCACCGTCTGCCCGGGGCCCGACTGCGGGCGCAACCGCAGCCGTTGCAGCGCATGGGTGGCTTGATCGTCGAACTGATAACGCGAGATGTGTCGGATGGCGAGTCGCATGGCAAGTCTCAGTCGAAGTTGTAGGCCTGGGCGATTTCGAGCCCGAGGCTGTTGTTGCGGCCGATGAAGTCGGTCAGGAACTCGTGCAGGCCGCTCTTGAAGATCCGCTCGACCGAGGTATCGGACAGCATTTGCAGGATCTTCGTGGCCGTGTCGTGACACGGGTGTGTCACACCGTAATCCTTCGCGAGCAGGTTCAGGCTCGACACGACGCGCCCGTAGCAATAGCGCAGCGAACGCGGCATGCGGCCGTTCAGGATCAGGTAGTCGGCGATGTTCATCGGCTTGTACTGCACGTCGTACACCCAGCGGTACGAACGGTGCGCGGCCACGCAGCGCAGGATCGTCTCCCACTGGTAGTTGTCGAGGATCGTGCCGACATGCGACACCGACGGCAGCAACAGGTGGTATTTCACGTCGATGATCCGCGCGGTGTTGTCCGCGCGCTCGACGAACGCGCCGATCTGCGCGAAATCGAAGATCTCGTTGCGCAGCATCGTGCTGTAGAAGCTGCCGAGGATCAGCGCGGTTTCGCGTTTCACCTGGTCGAGCACGGCCGGCAGTTCGCTCTCCGGCACCGGCTGCGCGAGCGCGCGGCGCAGCGCGAGCCACGCGCCGTTCACGCTCTCCCACGCTTCGCGCGTGAGCGCCGTGCGCACCATCCGCGCATTCGAGCGCGCGGCCTCGATGCACGACAGCACGCTCGACGGGTTGTCGCGGTCGCGCAGCAGGTAGTCGGTCACGGTATCGGCCGCATACGCGTCGTATTTCTGCCGGTAGCCGTCGTCCGTGCCCGAGCTGACGAGCACCGACGACCATTCGGCCGGCGCGTCGGACGTGCGCGTGAGCGCCATCCGCAGCCCGGCATCGACGATGCGCGCGATGTTCTCCGCGCGCTCGATATAGCGGTACATCCAGTAGAGACCGCTTGCAGTACGTCCCAGAAGCATCTCGTGTCCACTCCGTCTTCGTTCGGTTGGCACCCCGGTCGCGGGGCGCGCGGTCGCGTCCGGCTCAGTCGGCCAGCACCCAGGTGTCCTTGGTGCCGCCGCCCTGGCTCGAGTTGACGACGAGCGATCCCTCCTTCAGCGCGACGCGCGTGAGCCCGCCCGGCGTGATGCGGATCCGGTCCGACACCAGCACGAACGGCCGCAGGTCGACGTGGCGCGGCGCGAGGCCGGCTTCGGTCAGGATCGGCGTCGTGGACAGCGCGAGCGTCGGCTGCGCGATGTAGTTCGCGGGGCGCGCGCGCAGTTTCGCGGAAAACGCCTCGAGCTCGGCCTTCGACGCGCACGGCCCGACCAGCATCCCGTAGCCGCCCGAGCCGTGCACTTCCTTCACGACCAGTTCGTCGAGATGCTCGAGCACGTACTTCAGGCTGTCGGCCTCGCCGCAGCGCCAGGTCGGCACGTTCTCCAGCAGCGCCTTGCGGCCCGTGTAGAACTCGACGATCTCCGGCATGTACGAGTAGATCGCCTTGTCGTCGGCGATGCCCGTGCCGGGCGCGTTCGCGATCGTGATGTTGCCCGCGCGGTACACATCCATGATCCCCGCGACGCCGAGCACCGAATCGGGGCGGAACGTGAGCGGGTCGAGGAACGCATCGTCGACGCGGCGGTACAGCACGTCGATCGGACGGAATCCCTCGGTCGTGCGCATCGCGACGCGGCCGTCGACCACCTGCAGGTCGCTGCCCTCGACGAGGTGCACGCCCATCTGGTCGGCGAGAAACGAATGTTCGTAGTACGCGGAATTGTGGATACCGGGCGTCAGCACGGCGATGGTCGGATTGTCGGCGTTGCCGCCCGGCGGGCACACGGCCGCGAGCGACTGGCGCAGCATCTGCGGATAGGTCTCGACCGGGCGCACCTTCACCTGCTGGAACAGCTCCGGGAAGAGCTGCATCATCGTCTCGCGGTTTTCCAGCATGTACGACACGCCGGACGGCGTGCGCGCGTTGTCCTCCAGCACGTAGAACTCGTTCTCGGCGGTGCGCACGATGTCGACGCCGATGATGTGCGTGTAAACGTTTCCGGGCGGCCGGAAGTCGATCATCTCCGGAACGAACGCTTCGTTGTGCGCGATCAGGTGCTTCGGCACGATGCCCGCGCGCACGATTTCCTGGCGGTGATAGATATCGTCGAGGAAGGCGTTGAGCGCCATCACGCGCTGCTCGATGCCGAGCGACAGCCGGCTCCATTCGGCACCCGAAATGATGCGCGGGACGATGTCGAACGGAATCAGCCGCTCGGCGGCCTCCGCGTCGCCGTAGACGGCGAACGTGATGCCCGTCTTGCGGAACACGCCTTCCGCGTCGTGGGCTTTCTGGGCGAGGCTCGCGGGATTCTGCGTGTCGAGCCACTGCTTCAGGCGCGCGTAGGGCGCCCTTACCATGTCGCCGGATTGCAGCATTTCATCGAATGGCTTCATCGATCTTTTCTCCATCGATCGTTTTCCCCGGCATTGCGCATGCCGGACCGGCGTAATGAATGCTTCGCAAGGAACGTGCCTTGTGCGATCCCCTCGATATCCCCCCGTTTTTACGCCGCGCCAGGCACGCCCGCGCGGCATTGCGCACCACAACGGTGCAACCCCTGACGCGACGTGCGACCGCGGTGCGCCGCGAACGCGCACGGCCGATGCTGCGCCGCGTCTTTCGAACATAGTTCCCCCGCGTGTCACGAATGTGCAATCTGCACTGCACAAAAAACGGCCTGCCCGGGCACCGGGCCACCGGAATGACGGGATGGGAAGGCGGGCCGGTACGCACACGGCGCAACCGGCCCTGGGGGAAGTACCGTCTGCGGCGGCACCGGCAGTTCGACGCGATGAACTGTCCGGTTAGCCGGGTCCGGCACCTCAACGCTATGCAGCCGTAATCCCGCCGACAACGCTCATGCATATTTCGACTGACACCGATCGAAAAAAAACATCGGGCCGACGCGTGCGAGGCGCGGTACGCTAGAAAATTCGTGCAGCAAACGGTGCCGCCGCCTTTCAGGCGCCCGACTATAAAAAGCGAAGATCGAAATGGAAGCAAAGTGGCTGGAAGATTTCCTGAGCCTTGCGGATACCAAGAGCTTTTCCCGGGCCGCGCGTAACCGGCACCTCACGCAGTCGGCATTCAGCAGACGAATAGCCGCACTCGAAACCTGGATGGACGCGAAGCTGGTGGACCGCAGCATCAACCCGATCACGCTGACGCCGGCCGGCCAGATGTTCCGCGGGCTCGCCGCGGACATCCTGCGCAGCATGTATGCGGCGCGCAATCTCGTGAACGGCTACGACCAGTTCGCGGCCAGCGACCAGGTCGTGCGCTTCGCGGTCGCCCATACGCTCGTCTTCACGCTGTTTCCCGAATGGCTCAAGCAGCTCAACGGCGAGGTCGGCCACGTGACCGCGCGCGTCAACGCGGTGAACGTGCCGGAAGGCGTGCAGCAGCTCGTCGAAGGTGAATGCGACCTGCTGCTCGGCTATCACCATCCGCAGTTGCCGATCGTGCTCGACCCGAACCACTTTCCGTTCGTCAACCTCGGCGTCGAACGGATCCTGCCCGTGTCGACGCCCGACGCGCACGGCAAGCCCGTGTTCCAGCTGCCGGGCACGCCCGATGCACCGCTGCCGCTGCTCGCGTATTCGTCGGGCGCGTTTCTCGGCAACATCGTCGAGATGCTGCTGCTGAATGCCACCGAGCCGTACGTGCTGCACCGGTGCTTCGAGACGCACATGTCCGAGGCGTTGAAGGGCATGGTCGTGGCCGGGCACGGAATCGGCTGGCTGCCGGAAAGCTGCGTCGCGAAGGAACTCGCGGAAGGCACGCTCGTGTGCGCGGGTTCCGGCGACTGGATCACCGAGCTCGAAATCCGCCTGTACCGGTCGGCCCGCAAGCGCGGGCTCGCGGCCGAGCAACTGTGGACGTACATCATGAACCGGCCGCGCGTGGCGGTCGAAGGTGCTGCGGTCGGTGCGGCCGAACCAGGGGCCGCGCCGGCGATGCGCATCGCGCGGCGCAGCGCGGGCGGCAGCCGCTGATCTCCGCGCTCGTGTCGTGCCGGTTCACGACACGAGCGCGGTCGAGGCGCGATCGTCATGCCCGCCGATCGCATGCCCTCTCCTGCAGCCGCGTTGCGCCGCCTCGCGGCGAACGCGACCGCCCTTTCAACGGCAATCAATCGACAATCCCCGTAAAGCCCGAAAATTACTGCACCAGACCCGCAATCGATATTCGACGATTTCGCAAACGTTTGCACTTCGACGTCTAATTTTTACCCCCGTCGCTTCACAAGCCGGATATTCCATCTGATTTTCCGGTCAGAAATACTCTGTTACACAACAAATTAAAAGTTTCGATTTATCCGCGGCAATCGCGAATATCAAAAACGTCGCACCCTCATTTCGAATCGTGCGAGCTGTATCCCGGCCGTCATCGATTCGCACCGAACACAGCCGCAAAAATTCCTTTTATCAGTCGTTACTTTTCGGCACGAACGTCGATACCTCCGACATGATTCAAAGCGTGCTCGATCATCGCTACCGAAGAGCAATATTCATATCTGGCAATATCGACTTTCTTCAGCGGCAAGCAAGTCAGACAAACCCGTCGTTATCCTATTTAAATAGGACATTTCACCTCCGTCCCTTTCGGGCCACACGCGGTTGTTGGTTAAAAAACCGTCGTGTATCAATAGCGTGTCGCAAAAATAACGCTGGCAAATCTGACTCGGAATTAATGGGTTTCCATTGACTCCGGACGGGAGGTTGCAATGTCTTCCTCGTTTCGACAGCATGCTTGCCCTTTCCTGAGCGTCGTCATCTCCGCGCTCTGCATGAATGCCATGGCGCAGGCACCCGCGCCGGGGCCGGGCACCGGCCGCTACGTGATTTCGTATATCTGTGGCGATGCCCGGATCGACGGTACCGCACCGCTCCCCCCCGACGGCCGTCCGTACAACCTGGGTGTGTCGTTCGCGTCGGCCCGGACCGGGCAACCGCTTTCCAACGTGCAGGTGCGCCTGCGCCGGCATGGCCGCGTGCTGGTCGAGTTCAACGCATCGGGGTCGCGCTGCCTGTTCAGCGTGCCGGATGCGAGCTACCGGGTTGAAGGCACCTACCAGGGGGCCATGCAGTTCGCGATCGTCGAAACGGGCGACCTCACCACGCAATTGCGCTGGTGAACGCTGCCCGCCCTCGCTCGGATCGCTTCATTCGCCACCGCGTATCGAATCGAGGAGCATCGAATGACTCCTGCAGAACGAACGGACCGCTCACCCGCCCCCCAGCCGAAACCGTCCTGGGGCCCGGGAAAGAACGCAGCACTCAGCTTCGTCGCGTTTGCCACGATCTTCGGCATCTTCGCGTATGCCGAACGGGACACGACGGTCGGCCACGCGAGCGTGACGCACGACGTCTCCGGCGTGATCCGGACCGCGGTCGGGAAGTACCGCAAGACGATCGTGACCATGGCCTCTCGCGCAACCGGCGCATCCGGAACATCCGTCGCGCGCGAGCCGGCTTCGACCAACGCGCAGGCCACGCTGCCCGCGCAGCCGCTGCGAGCTGCGTCGGCTTCGGTTGCCCGCGAAGTATCGACCGTGCCGCCCGGCACGCTCGCGGTCGAGCCGGCGGCCGCGCCGCGTGCCGTCGCGAAACACCGGCAGTCGCCGCATGCACCGCCCGTGATGCTCGCGGCCGGTACGCAGGCGACATCGGCCTACGGTCGCGCCGCCACGCGGTACGGTGCCGCGCATCGTGCGCAGCGCACCGAAACGCTGGCCGGCACGAGCAGGCGCATGGACTTCGCGTCTAAGCCCCGGCCCTATGGCACCGGCACCGTGCACATGCAGACGGCAAGCATCACGCACGCCGAACTGGAAAGCGCGCGTGCGCTGGCAAAGGCCCGCTCGTGCGCGGTGATCGACGAATGGAACTGTGTGGAGCACAACGCGAGCCGGGCGCTCGCGATCGACCCGACGAACAGCGAATCGCGTGCCTTGCTCGGTCAGGCGATCCGCAACCGGCTGTAAGCCAGGTCCGCGTCGCCGGGCACTCGCGGCCCGGCCGCGCGACGCGCGACGACTTGCGTCGTCAGGCGTGCAACCGATGGGATCGTTTCGAAAGGAGGACACCTCGTGGCCAACAATCGTCAACAACCCTGCACGACCGTCGCTCCGTCCAACCGGCGGATCCTCCTGCATGCGCCGCTGGTGGTGCTGCTCGTCGCGTCCGGCCCCTGCTTCTCCGCCGACGGCGACACGGAAGCGGGCCGCGTCAACGAAATCGCCGGAACCAACGGCGCGCCGGATGCGGCGCCGCGCGACAGACAGCCAACGGTCGTGTCGATCCAGATTGCCCAAGTTGAAGACGACCCGCCCTCTCATGCGCCGACGCCGATCGCGCAGGCGTCGGATGCGTCGATGCGGATCACGCAGGCGTCGAACCCGCAGCCGCCGGCCATGCCGACCACGGTCGTGGTGGAACCGGAGGCGCCGCAATCGAGCGACCCGGTGCCGGGCGCGCGAGCGCCGGATACGCCCGCACCGGTCACGCACGCAACGGACGCGCCGATGCTGCTTGCGCAGGCCGGGAACGCCCGACCGCCCGATGCGTCGACGCTTCCCGCCTCGACGATGTCCGACACGTCTGCCCCCCCTTCACCGACACCCGCCGCGCCGGCTTCGGACTCCCCGCCAAAGGTCGCACAAGCCGCACCCACGGCGTCGTCGATTGCGCCGGCGCAAACCGCGCAGGCATCCGGCACCCCGATGCCGGACTCGCCCGCGCCCGTTCCCCAGATGCCCGGCTTGCCTCCGCCGTCGTCCGCGGCGCCGAACTCGCAGACGCCCGGCGCCCAGCTGCCCGACGAACCGACACGACGATCGCAAGGACCTGACGTCGAAACACCGAATCCCCAGGCGCCGAATCTCCGTACCGCCGACGTCGAGACCGTGCGCAACGATGTGTTCGGCCTCGCGGCGAGCGGCGGCGCGATCAAGGCGCTCGACGAAGCGAAGGCACGGCCCGATGCGTTCTCCGCCGTCGACATCGCGCAACTCGAAGAACTGTCGATTCGCCAGCAGGTGCGCGGCGGACGCGACAAGTCGCGCGCGATGACGAGTGCCGACCGCTTCGACGGGATCGACAGCGCGCTGCGCGCGGCCGACGATCTCGACAAGCGGATGCCGCCCACACCCGAGTACACGCCGGTCAGGACGGCGCTCGCAGGCGACCGCACGGTCGCCTATGCGGCGCGCGGCGACATGAAGACGGCCGTCGCGACGTTCGAGACCATTCCGTCCGACGCGGAGATCTCGATCGACGCGCTGTCGGCCGTCGGCGACGCCTACCTGTACCTGAGCGAACCGGGCAAGGCCAATGCCGTCTACCAGCGCGCGCTGAAGCAGGCGACCGCGTCGCCGACGGACCGCGCGACCCGCGGCTTCCAGTACGGCGCACGCACGCGCCCGATCGAACTGCGCGAAGGGCTGTTCTGGTCGTACGTCGACCAGGCACGCGCGGCGGACGCAAAGCAGGCGCTCGACGACATGGGCGCGTCGCTGCCGCCGGCCAAACAGGTCAGCAGCTACGGCCCGGAGGAAAGCGACTATCTGCGCTACTACCGGCTACGCGCGCAATACCTGATCTACACCGGCCACGTCGACGAAGGAATCGCCGCGCTCGAAGAGCTCGAGAAGCAGGTGCCGTTCAACGCGGAGATCCGTGCCGCGCACGCCGACGCGGTATCCGGCCAGGCGCATCCCCGCCAGGCGATCGCGATGTATCGCGCGTCGCTGACCGACCACCCGGACAGCGTCGAGATGCTCGCGGGCCTCGGCCGCGCGTCGCTCACGGCCGACGACTACGCGAGCGCGAAGACCGTCGACCAGACGCTGGACAACACGTTCCCGGACAGCGGTGCCGTGCGGGGCTTCAAGCGCGACTACAAGGCGTACCGCAGCCCTGTGTTCACGACCGACCTGAGCTTCGAGCACGGCAACAGCGCGCTGGCCGACAACAGCTTCACGTCGGACAGCTATGTGTATTCGCAACCGTTCGGCGACAACTGGCGCGTGTTCTCGCACACGTTCTTCGGCCATGCGCAGACCGACGCCGGCAACGTCAGCCGCACGCGCACGGGCGGCGGCGGCGACTACCGGCACGGGCCGCTCACGGTCCAGGGCGAAGTCACGCGCTCGTTCGGCTCGGACGGCCGAACCGGCGGCCGCGGATCGATCGCATACGCGCTGAACGACTACTGGACGGTCAGCGGCGCGCTCGACACCAACGACAACTCGCTGCCGTGGAAGGCGTATGCCGCGCACATCTGGGGCCGTTCCGCGAACGTCTCGGTCGTGTATCGCCAGAACGACCGTCGCGAGGTGAAGCTGAGCTACGGCGTGAGCCGCTATAGCGATTCGAACCTGCATCAGGAGATCGCGGCGACCGCCACGCAGCGCGTGTACACGAGCGCCAACCAGCTCGTCAACGTATCGCTGGATCTCGGCACCGACAGCAACACGCGCCGGGACGCGCCCTACTTCAGCCCGGGCCGCGACTACGCGGCCGCGGCGACCGTCATGCACCAGCTGACGCTGTGGAAGAAGGGCGACATGGGGCTGCAGCAGCGCGTATCGGTGTCCGGCGGCGTGTACAACGAGCGCGGCTTCGGCACCAGCCCGCTGTGGAGTGCGCGCCTCGAGCATGCGTGGACCTTCAAGCACGACATCACGCTGACCTATGGCGTCGAGGTCAGCAGCCACGCGTACGACGGCCAGCGCGAACGCTCCGAAACCGGCTTCATGTCGGTCAACCTGCCGTTCTAGCAAGGAGATCGCGAATGCAAACCAGACGGACCTTCATGTGCGGATGCCTCGGCACGTTTGCCGCCTGTTCGCTGTTCCCGGGCGTGACGAACGCCAAGATGATCGACCTGCTGCCGCCGTCCGACCCGGCCGACGGCAAGACGTTTCGCGTGATCTGCATGCACGACGTGCGCGACAACCTGATGGCGTCGTTTTCCTCGAAGTCGGCGATGGTCGACCCGTTCGCGGTCGATACAGGCACGCTGACCGCGATCTTCTCGTGGCTGCAGACCAACAACTACCACACCATCACGGTCAGGCAGATCGAGGAGTCGCGGCACGGCGGCAAGCCGCTGCCGCCGCGCGCGGTGCTCCTCACGTTCGACGACGGCTACCGCAGCCATTACACGAAAGTGCTGCCGCTGCTCGAGCGCTTCAAGTATCCGGCCGTGATGGGCATCGTGACCGCCTGGATCGATGCGCCGCTGGATGCGCCGATCCGCATCAGCGACAAGGTCCAGGTGCCGCGCGACTACTTCATGTCATGGGACGAGGTGAAAAAAGTCGGCCAGTCGCAGCTCGTCGAGCTCGGCTGCCACACGCACAACCTCCATCACGGCGCGGTCGCGAATCCGCAAGGCAACGAATTGCCGGCGACCACGTCGCACCTCTACCTTCAAGACGAGAAGCGCTATGAAACCGACGCCGAATTCGAAGCGCGCGTGCACAACGACCTGCAGACATGCGTGCGCCAGATCCGCGAACATACCGGCATCGTCGCACGCTCGATGGTGTGGCCATACGGCGCGGAAAACCAGCCCGTGCGCACGATATCGACGTCGCTCGGCATGGACATCCAGTTCAGCCTCGATGCCGGCCCGAATACGCCGGACGTGCCGCTGGACCGGCTGCGGCGGATCCTGATGATGTACGACGTCGACATCGGCGGGTTCGAGCGCTCGATGCGCGAGCCGGCGTCGAACCGCGGCGACGTCGACGTGCCCGAGCGCATCGTGCAGGTCGATCTCGACCAGGTCTACGATCCGGATCCCGCGCGGCAGGAAGCGAATCTCGGCAAACTGATCGAACGCATCTACCGGATGCAGCCGAAATCGGTCTACCTGCAGGCGTATGCGGATCCGAAAGGCACGGGCGTGGCCGAATCCGTGTATTTCCCGAACCGGCACCTGCCGATGCGCGCCGACCTGTTCTCGCGCGCCGCGTGGCAGCTCAATACGCGCTCCAACGTGCAGGTGTACGCATGGATGCCGGTGCTCGCGTTTCGGCCGCCGGTCGACAAGCAGCGCGGGCTCGAGGCCGTGAGCGCCTATGGCGGCGCGCCGGCCCGCGAGAACGGCACGCGCACGTTCCGGCTGAGCCCGTTCGATCCGGCTGCGCGGCTGATGATCCAGCAGATCTACGAGGACCTGAGCAAGCACGCGTCGTTCAGCGGCATCCTGTTCAGCGACGATGCGGTGCTCGACGACTACGAGGATGCGGGCCCGCACGCGCTGCGCACCTATTCGCAGTGGGGGCTGCCGGCCGACGTCGGCAAGATCCGCGAGAACCCCGACCTGATGAAACGCTGGACCCGGCAGAAGTCGCGCTACCTGATCGACCTGACCCGCCAGCTCGAACAGGTCGTGCTGGCCCATCAGAACGTGGGCGACGTGCTGACCGCGCGCAACATCTTCGCGCTGCCGGTGCTCAAGCCCGAATCGGAAGCGTGGTACGCGCAGAACTACGACGACTTCCTTGCCACCTACGACTACGTCGCGCTGATGGCGATGCCGTACATGGAGCAGGCGAAGGATCCCGAAGACTGGATGGACCAGCTCGTGCGGGCCGTCCGTGCGAAGCAGCGCGGGCTGCAGCGCACCGTGTTCGAACTGCAGTCGTACGACTGGCATGCGCACAAGGACGTGCCCGCCAGCACGCTGCTCGCGCAGATGCGGCGGTTGCGCAGCGAGGGCGCGGTGAATTTCGGCTACTACCCGGACAACTTCCTGAACGGCCTGCCGGAACTCGATGCGATGCGCGACGTGATGTCGCTGAAGTCGCGCCTCGACCCGACCTCGATCAACGCGCTGATGCAGATGCAGAAAACACAGGGGGCGAAGACACCATGACCACCCACGGCATCATCCAGCGCCTGCAGGATTTCGTCTTCTACTACCCGTTCTTCATGTCGTACCTGTGGATGATCGGCGGCGTCGTGCACTACTTCCTGCTCGAGGAAGGCCGCGAGCTGTCCACCCGGACGATCGCGTCGAGCGGCATCCCGAAGATCTCGATCGTCGTGCCCTGCTTCAACGAAGCGGCCAACGCGCGCAGCGTGATCAGCCACCTGAACGGGATGCAGTATCCGAACTACGACATCATCGCGGTCAACGACGGCAGCAAGGATCGCACCGGCGAGATCCTCAACGAGCTGGCCGTCGAGATCCCGCGGCTGCTCGTGATTCATCACGCGCGCAACGAAGGCAAGGCGGTCGGGCTCACGACCGCGGCGGCCGTGTCGAATGCGGAATACCTGCTGTGCATCGACGGCGATGCGCTGCTCGCGCATGACGCGATCAGCTGGATGCTCGAGCATTTCCTGACCGACCCGGGCGTCGGCGCCGTGACCGGCAACCCGCGCATCCGCACACGCACTTCGCTGCTCGGCCGCATGCAGGTCGGCGAATTCTCGTCGATCGTCGGGCTGATCAAGCGCACGCAGCAGGTGTACGGCCGCATCTTCACGGTATCCGGCGTGATCACGATGTTCCGCAAGACCGCGCTCGCCGACGTCGGCTACTGGAGCTCGGACATGCTGACCGAGGACATCGACATCAGCTGGAAGCTGCAGTGTCGTGACTGGCGCGTCGTGTACGAGCCGCACGCGCTGAGCTGGATCCTGATGCCCGAGACGCTGAAGGGCCTGTACCGGCAGCGGTTGCGCTGGTCGAAGGGCGGCATCCAGGTGCTGATGAAATACGCGGGCACGCTTGCGCGGCCGACGCAGATGATGATGTGGCCGCTGTTCGCCGAGTACCTGATCGGCATCGCGTGGGCCTACTCGATGTCGTTCATCCTGCTGCTCGCGCTCATCGATGTCGTGTATCCGCTGCCGCAAAGCTGGCACGTATCGGTCGTGCCGCACTGGCACGGCATGCTGCTGGTCGCCACCTGCATCCTGCAACTGATCGTCGGCAGCATGATCGACCGTCGTTACGACGAAAAACTCCTGATGTATTTCCTGGACACCGTCTGGTATCCCGTCGCCTTCTGGCTGATCAGCATGATCACCACCGTCGTCGCCCTGCCTGCCATCGTGCTGCGGGGCCGCGGCAAGCGGGCCGTATGGGTCAGCCCCGACCGAGGCATTCAACATGAAGAACGCGCCGATTATTGACCTCTCCCTGCGCGCACCGCGCGAAATGATCGCCGAGCGCGGTCGCATCGTCGGGGCCGTGCTGATCATCTGGTTCCGGCTCTTGCGGCCGGCACTCGTGGGCGCCGTGTGGGCATCGATCTGCATCTACACGTACCGCTACCTGCTGCCGTTCAACCCGGCCGAGATGCCGATCGAACAGATGGTGTTCTACGCGACCAGCATCGCGATCATCGCCGGCACCATCGTCACGTGGCTGATCGCCGGCCGCGTCGTGCATCCGCTGGCGCACCGGTTGCGCGCGTCGAAGATGCTGCGCCGCTCGGCCAGCGCAAAGGTGCGCTCGGTGCCGGCGAACGCGCTGGCCGGCGCCCACCGGCGCGGCGCGCGGCGCACCACGCGCATTCTCGTCGCGTCGCACGACGCGAACGGCTCGATTTCCGGCATCGAATGGGTAACCCACGCGGGGCCACAGCCTCGCGAGTAGGTCAGCGCAGACGCGCCGCCGCGCACGGTACTGCATCGTGCCGCGCGGCGTCGCCGCTGACACCGTACTGCCGTGCCTGGCCGGCAGCGCGGCAACCTTTTGTGGACGAGGTGAATCATGTGCGGAATCGTCGGAGCAAGCGGCCTGAACAATCAGGTGCCGCAACTGGTCAATGCACTGAGCCGGCTCGAATATCGCGGCTACGATTCGTGCGGCATCGCCGTGCAGGATGAAGGCCGCCTGCGCAGCGAACGCACGCTGCGGCGCGTGACCGACCTGCAGGCCCGCGTGCTGACGCTGGGCCTCGAAGCGCAGACCTGCATCGCGCATACGCGCTGGGCGACCCACGGCGCGCCGTCGGAGATGAACGCGCATCCGATCATGTCCGGCGACACGATCGCGGTCGTGCACAACGGCATCATCGAAAACCACGACACGCTGCGCGTGGAGCTGCGGGAGCGCGGCTATACGTTTCGCGGCCAGACCGATACCGAGGTGATCGCGCACCTGATCCACAGCCTCTATCGTGACGACCTGTTCGACGCGGTCGTGCGCGCCGTCAAGCGGCTGCACGGCGCGTATGCGATCGCGGTACTGAGCGCGCGCGAGCCGCAGCGCCTCGTCGCCGCGCGCGCGGGCTCGCCGCTCGTGATCGGCATCGGCGCCGAACAGAACTACCTCGCGTCGGACTGCGCGGCGCTCGGCGACCTGACCGACTGCTTCGTCTACCTGGAAGACGGCGACGTCGCGCTGATCACGCCGGACCGCATCGCCGTGGTCGACTCGGGCGGGTACGACGCCCAGCGCCCGCTGTGCCAGGTGAAGGCGCGCGAAGGCGACGCCGCGCTCGGCCCGTACCAGCACTTCATGCAGAAGGAAATCTTCGAGCAGCCGAAGGCGATCGACAGCACGCTCGACGGCATCGACACGATCTCGCCGGCGCTGTTCGACGCGACCGACGGCACGCGCGCGCTGCTGTCGAGAGTCAGGAGCGTGCTGCTACTCGGCTGCGGCACCAGCTACTACGCGGGCCTGACCGCGAAATACTGGCTGGAGGCCATCGCGGGCGTGCCCGCCCAGGTCGAGATCGCCAGCGAATTCCGCTACCGCGATACGGTGGCCGATCCGCGCACGCTCGTCGTCGGCATTTCGCAATCGGGCGAGACGGCCGACACGATCGGCGCGATCGAACGGGCACGCGACATGGGCCAGGAACTGTCGATGGCGATCTGCAACGTGGCGACCAGCACGATCGCGCGCAACGCACCGCTGCGGTTCCTGACACGGGCCGGCATCGAGCTCGGCGTCGCGTCGACCAAGGCGTTCACGACGCAGCTCGTCGCGCTGTTCGTGCTGACGCTGACGCTCGCGCAGCTGCGCGGCCGGCTCGATGCGAAGCAGGTCGCGCTGCACCTGAAGCAGCTGCACGCGCTGCCCGAGCGCATCGGCCACGCGCTCGCGCTCGAAACGCAGATCATGGGCTGGGCCGCGAAGTTCGCGCACACCGAGAACGCGCTGTTCCTCGGGCGCGGCATTCACTTCCCGATCGCGATGGAAGGCGCGCTGAAGCTCAAGGAGGTGTCGTACATCCACGCGGAAGGCTATGCGGCCGGCGAACTGAAGCATGGCCCGCTCGCGCTCGTCACGAGCGCGATGCCGGTCGTCACGATCGCGCCGGACGACCGCCTGTTCCAGAAGCTGAAATCCAACATGGCCGAAGTGCGCGCGCGTGGCGGGCGGCTCTACGTGCTGGCCGGCGATCAGCTCGGGATCGACGCCGATCGCGACACGCACCTGATCCGCGTGCGCGAATCGGGCGACCTGCTGTCGCCGATCGTCAATGTGATCCCGCTGCAGCTGCTCGCGTATCACGTCGGCTGCGCGCGCGGCGCCGACGTCGACAAGCCGCGCAACCTCGCGAAATCGGTGACCGTCGAATGACGGGGCGAATGCGCCCGGCGCGGGCGGTCGCGCGGTGCGTCGCGGCCGCGCTGTACGGCGCATGCGGCATCGTCGCGGTGCCGCCACCGGCCTTCGCCGCCACGCCGGCCGTGCATACGGTCACCGCTCAGGACGCCCCGCCGCCTCACCCGGCCACCGATCCGCGCAGCTTCATGCACGGCATCGGCGTGGCCGACGCCGGCAACGGCAAGCGCTGGGTGTTCTTCAGCAGCTCGGGCATCGTGCCGCGCGGCGCGATGCGCAACGGCAACTGGCCGCATGACGTGTACGTCGGCGAATGGCTGCCCGGCAAGCCGCACCTGCTGCGCGTCCATCCGTTCATCAGCCGCCCCGAGGCGCAGGAGCCCGTGTCGATCGCGCAGAACGCGCACGGCGACATCTTCGTCACGTTCGAGGACGGCTGGAACGCGCCGCAGGAGGTCAGCCAGCGCTACGGCGTGTACCGTCGCGACCTGAAGCCGATCAAGCCCTACCCGAACGACGTCGAATCGGGCGGCCACTCGGGGCACGTCGCCACGGCGGCCGACCGCTTCGTCGTGTTCTATTCCACCGACTGGATCGACGGCGGCGGCGTCGACAACCTCGGCACCGGCAACGGCGTCTACGTGAAAACCTACGACGCGGCCGGGCGCGTGCTGAACCATGTCGCGGTCGCGCCGCACCGCCGCGAGTGGTGGCCCGTCGTCGCGGGCTCGCCGCATAACGCGCTGCTCGTATGGCAGAAATTCATCGAAGGCAGCACGGACGCGACGCTCGAATATGCGATGTTCGACCCGGTCACCGCGAAGCTGGACAAGCTGGGGACGCTGAACGACGCGATCCAGTACTACGTGTACTCGTCGGCATATGTGCCGGAGATCGACCGCTTCATCGTCGTCACGACGACGGCGGACGATCGCGGCGTCGCGATGCTGATCGCGCCGGACGGCCGCCGCACGGCGACGCTCGACTGCCTGCCGGCGTCGGTGCGCGAATCCGGCATCGGGGTGTCGGGCACGCATACGTACGTGCCGATCCGCGACGGGCGGCTGCTGACGCTCGCGCTCGGGCCGGCGGACATTTCAGTGAGCGGCGTGCAGCGTGCGCCGATTCCGTGGGGCTCGACCGGTATCGCCGGGTTCCCGACGCGCGGCAACGCCATGCATTTCGTGTCGCTGACGCCATCGGGCACGCGTGAAGCCGATTTCGAACCGGCGCACGAAACGCCGTTGGCAAAGAGCGAAGTGCGTTGTTCGAGTCATTGACGGCGGCGCTGTAGCGCGATCGCCGTGAACGCAGTGGGCCCGTATGCGCTCGTCCCGTCGGGCCCGCGCCGCGCCACGTCCCATCCTTCCCGAACCCTGTCGCCAGGCACACAGCGGCCAATCCGGCCGATCATCGCCGCCCCCTTCCCGCGCCGCAGTCGCCAGCGCGGCGCGTACCGGATAGACTGTCGCCCGATCCCTTCCATCGGCCGCGGCCTGCTCCTCCTGTCGCCGCCGGAACGCCCCTCCCGGAGAAAGAATGCTGAAGCGCCAGTGGTTTTCGCTTTTGCTGCTGACGGTTTGCCTGATCGGACAACGCGCGTCGGCCCAGTCCGCGCTTGAACTCGAGACGGACGGCACGGCCCGCGCCCTCACCCGGCAAACGCTGCTCGCGCGCCCCGATGCCACCGACATCCACGTGCCGCGCGACATCGCGTACGGCCGGCCGATGACGTTCCGCGCAGTGCCGTTCGCCGCGCTGCTCGGCGACACGCCGCTGCCGGCCGACGGCGTGCTCGAAACCCGCGCGGCCGACGGCTTCGCCGCGCAACTGCCGATGGATCTCGTGCGCCGCCGCACGCCGGCCGGCGCCATCCCGTGGCTCGCGATCGAGGATCCGGCGCATCCGTGGCCGAATCTGCCCGGCAAGAAAGTCAGCGCCGGGCCGTTCTATCTGGTCTGGCTCGGGCCGGATGCGTCGTCGGTGCGCGGCGAGCAGTGGCCGTACCAGATCGTGCGCGTCACGATCGAATCGTCACCGCTCGCGCGCTGGCCGTCACTGGCCGTCGATGCCGCGCTGCCCGCGGACGCCCCGGCTCGCGCGGGCCAGCGCCTGTTCGTCACGCAATGCCTCGCGTGCCACCGCATCGACGGTGCGGGCAGCAGCCATGCCGGCCCCGACCTGAACGCGCCGATGAATCCGGTCGACTACTTCCAGCCCGCCGCGCTGCGCCGCTATATCCGCAACCCGGCATCGGTGCGCGACTGGCCGGGCCGCAGCATGCCGGCGTTTCCGCCCGATCAGCTGAGCGACCGCGAACTCGACCAGATCGTCGCGTATCTCGCTTATATGGCGCGGCGCAAGGCCGGCCGGTAACGCGCGGCTGAATCGAATATTCAAGGAACGTTGATGATGTCAGGCGACACGCTGTTCACCATCGAATCGATCGACGCCGCGCAAACGCACCCACTCCGGGCGATGATCCTGCTGAATGGCGATCTGGACGCGAGCGCGCTGGCCGGCGACCAAGCGCCGACGACCCTGCACGTCGGCGTACGCGCTGCGTCGGGCATCGTCGCCGTTGCATCGCTCTGCGAGGAGGTGCGCGAAGACGATCCCGCGCGACCGGCATGGCGGCTTCGCGGAATGGCCGTCCACCCTGCCGTGCGTGGCATGGGCTTCGGGCGTGTGCTGGTGCAGGTCTGCGTGCGACACGCAGAAGAACGTGGCGCCGCGCTCGTGTGGTGCACGGCACGCGAAACCGCGTACCGGTTCTATGAAAAGCTCGGCTTCGCAGCCGATGACGCGACGATAACGATGCCCGGGCGCACCGATATGGCGTTCCATGTGATGCGACGATATATCGATCGACATTCGCCGGCGGCCTGACGCGAACGGCGCGTTCGCGTCGCCAGGCGGAACCCGGCGCGGCCCGGCCCAGCAAACACCTTCCCGCCGGACCGCCGCCGTCACACTCAGGCTCAGCTTTCCTGCGCGCTTTGCAGCACCGCGCGCAACAGCACGTCGGCGCCCGCCGCCGCCCACTCGGGCGTAATCGCTTCGGCCTCGTTGTGGCTCAGCCCGTCTACGCACGGCACGAAGATCATCCCCGTCGGCGCGACGCGCGCGACATAGCACGCGTCATGGCCCGCACCGGACACGATATCCATGTGCGACAGCCCGAGCGCCTGTGCCGCATCACGCACCGTGTCGATGCAGCGCGGCGCGAACGGGATCGGCGCATACGTGAAAATCTGCTCGATCTGCGCGCCGAGGCCCGTTTCGTCGGCCACGCGTGCAAGCTCCGCACGCAGCGCCGAGTCCAGTTCGTCAAGCACCGCATCGTCGGGATGACGGAATTCGACCGTGAAGAAGCAGCCACCGGGCACGGTATTACGCGAGTTCGGCCGCGCCTCGATCATCCCGACCGTCGCACGCGCGTACGGCGCGTAACGGCGGCCGAGCACGTCGACGAACGAGATCATCCGCGCGGCACCGACCAGCGCATCGCGGCGGAATTCCATCGGCGTCGTGCCCGCGTGCGCGTCGACACCGGTGAGCGTCACCTCGTACCAGCGCTGCCCCTGCCCGGCCGTCACGACGCCGATCGTCTTGCCGGCCCGTTCGAGAATCGCGCCCTGTTCGATATGCAGCTCATACGCCGCATGCACCGGATAGCCGCCGACGGGCTCGTTACCCGCGTAGCCGATCCGCGCCAGTTCCTCGCCGATCGTCCTGCCCGTGCCGTCGGCGCGCGACAGCCCGTATTCGAGCGTATAGACGCCCGAGAACACGCCGGCCGACACCATCGCCGGCGCGAAGCGCGAGCCTTCCTCGTTGGTCCAGATCACGACGTCGATCGGGCGCTCGGTCTCGATGCCCGCGTCGTTCAGCGCGCGCACGACCTCGAGCCCGCCGAGCACACCGTAGATGCCGTCGTAGCGGCCGCCCGTCGGCTGCGAATCGGCGTGCGAGCCCGTCATGACCGGTGCGGCGTCGGGATTGCGCCCCGCGCGGCGCGCGAACACGTTGCCCATCTGGTCCACGCGCACCGTGCAGCCGGCGTCTTGCGCCCATTGCACGAACAGGTCGCGCGACTCGCGATCGAGATCGGTCAGCGCGAGGCGGCACACGCCGCCCTTCGGCGTCGCGCCGATCTGCGCCATCCGGTCGAGCGACGCCCACAGGCGGTCGCCATCGACGCGCGGCGCGCTCAGGCTTTCAGCAACCGTGTTGTCGTCACGCATCGCCGTTCTCCGGCGCGGCTTGCCGTGCGTAGCGGAAATCGCAGCGCTTGCCGCCCTGCATGATCGTGCTCGTGCGCGTGAGCGCGATGTCCGGCGCATAGCCCTGGATGAAATAGCTGTCGCGCGCGCAGCTCAGCAGGTGCCCGATCTCGCCGAGCCCCATCGCGTGATACATCTCCGCGTAGCTGCAGCGATGCACGTCGTAGTCGTAGTGCGTGTCGTCCGCGCGCTGTACCTCGACGTCGAGCGCATCGTCCTTCTCCCACAGCACCTGCAGCGCGATGAACGACTTCACGCTCGTACCGCCAGGCTCCTGCGCGGCAAACGTGCGGCCGGCGTCGACCGCCGCGCCGCGCACGGCTTCCGCGATCACGGCCTGCGCACGCTCGGCGCCGAACTCGCGCTTCATGATCTCGTAGATCGGCTTGATGATTTCCGCTTCGATGCGGCGCCGCGCGAGGATCCCGAGGCGCGTGTCCTCGGGTGCGGCGGCGGATGTCTGGGTCGCTTCGGTCATGGGGATCGTCTTGGTTTTTTAATGCTGTGTCGTTTACTTGGTCGCGGTGCGCGAGCCGCCGAGCACGTCGACGACGGTCCACTTGCCGCCGCGCACTTGGTAGATCGTGAAGGCCGGGTCCTTCAGGTTGCCTTCGGCGTCGAACGCGACCCGCCCCGTCACGCCGGGCCGGTCGATCGCACGCACCGCCGCGACCAGCTTCGCCGGCTGCGTCGTGCCGGCCTTCTGCGCGGCCGCGATCAGCGTGGCGGCCGCGTCGTACGCGAACGGTGCATGCAGTTCGATCGGCGCGCGAAAGCGTGCCTGGTATTGCGTGTCGAACGCCTTGCCGCCCGGCATCCGATCGAGCGGCAAGCCCGGTTCAAGCGCCGTCACGCCGTCGCCGTCCTTGCCCGCGAGCGACAGGAAAGTCTGGCTCACGAAGCCGCCCGCGCCGAGCAGCGGCGCGTTCACGCCGAGCTGGCGCATCCGGCGCGAGATCGGAGCGGCCTGCGCATCGAGGCCGCCGAAGAACACGAGATCCGCGCGCTTGCCCTTGATCGCGGTCAGCACGCCGCTGAAGTCGGTCGTCTTGTCGTTCACGTACTGGCGATCGACGATCGTGCCGCCGTTCGCCTGCACGCCCTTGATGAACTGGTCGGCCAGCCCCGAGCCGAACGACGTGCGATCGTCGATCACCGCGATGCGCTTCGCCTTCAGCGTCTTCACCGCATACGCGCCGGTAAAATTGCCGCCCGCATCGTCGTGACCCATGATGCGGAAGGCCGTCGCATAGCCCTGTTGCGTGTACTGATGGCCGGTGGATGCCGGCGCGATCTGCGGGATGCCTGCATCGCGGTAGACGCGCGACGCCGGCACGCTGCAGCCCGTATTCCAGTGGCCGACGACGCCGATCACATGCTGGTCGACGAGCTGCTGCGCGACCGCGACGGCCGTGCGCGGATCGGACTGGTCATCGGCCGCGACGAGCTTGTAGACGACCGGCTTGCCGCCGATGGTTGGATGCTTAGCGTTCGCGTCGTCGATCGCGAGTTGCGCGCCGTTCTGCAGGTCCTTGCCGATCCGCGCGGACGGGCCGGTGAGCGGCGCGGCGAGACCGATCAGGATCGTCTGCGGCGCCGATTGCGCGAACGCGGGAACGGAGGCGACCAGGGCGGCCGCGGAGAATGCGAGGCTGGCGGGAAGGAATGCGATTTTCATGTGCGGGGATCGGTGAATCGGATCAAAACATGAAAAATATTAAATATTCAGCACCCAAACCCCAAATACCCAATTGTTGGATGCTTATGCCGTTCCCGACACATTAACCTACAGCGCTGTAAATACAGGATATTTTCATGTTGTCGCTTACCCTAACTTTTCGATAAAATTCGATACATGAAAAATATCGAACAATTGCCACACGATCCGCCGCTACGTGCAGTGCGTGCGTTCGAAGCGTTCGCGCGTCTCGGGTCGGTCACCGCGGCTGCGGGCGAGCTCGACATCACGCCGTCGGCGGTCAGCCATCAGCTGCAGCTGCTCGAAGCGTTCATCCAGACGCCGCTGACGGTGCGCGAGGGCCGGCTGCTCGCACTCACCGACGAAGGCCGCGACTACTACCGCTCGATCAGCGCCGCGTTCTCGGTGCTGCGCAGCGCGACGCGCTTCGTGCGCGATCGCTCGTCGCTGCGGCAGATCACCGTCAGCCTGATTCCGCTGCTCGGCATCGGCTGGTTCATTCCACGGCTGCACGCGTTCCTGGCGGACAACACGGACGTCGACGTGACGGTCCTGTATGCGCATCACCGCAACTACCGCAGCGATGCGTCGGACCTGTCGATCCGCTTCGGCACCGGCGACTGGCCCGGCTACCGCTGCGAGCGGCTGCTGCCGGGCGCGATGGTGCCGATGTGCAGCCCGTCGTTCCTGAAGCGTCACGGGCCGTTTCGCACGCCGGCCGATCTCGCTCGCGCACCGCTCGTGCACGACGAGGATCGCAGCACGTGGGTCAACTGGCTGCAGGGCGCGGGCGTAAAACATGTGTCGCATGCGGTGGGGCCGATGTTCGAGGACGGCCAGCTCACGCTGAGCGCCGCGCGCGCGGATCTCGGCGCGGCATTGCTGCGCGCGCCGCTGGTCGAGCGCGAGCTGGCGAATGGCGAGCTCGTGAAGCTGTTCGATCACGCGCTCGACGACGGGCGCGATTACTACCTGTGCACGCGCGAGGACGCGGACATGCCGGACGGGGCCAGGCGGCTGGCGGCGTGGTTGAGGAAGATGGCGGGGATTTGAGCGGAGCGGGACGCCGTCGCTCCGACAGCCGGTCGAATCGGGAAGCCGCATTCGCATCGGACGTGCCGCGTACTTGCACTTGGCCGACCGGATCGCCACGATGGCCGTGTCCCGTCACGGAGGTTGCAATGAACAAAATTCCGGTCGATCTATCAGATGACCAGCATGCGGCGTTGACCCGCATCGCCGCGCACCAGAACAGCTCCTCCGCCGAGATCATCCGGGACGCGATCGACGCCTACATCGCGCTGCGGAACCGGACACTTGCTGACAATGTGTTCGGCCTCTGGAAAGGGCGCAACGCCGTCGACCAGGAAGACTTGCGCTCGGAGTGGTGAACACGCGCCCCGAACAACCTTCCGCGCCGCCTCGAGTCGCTCCACCCGCTGCTTTTGACTTTCGATGCAATTCGTCTCGCCGCATCTCCGCCCGGCTACCGCTCGTCCATACACCCACGCGTCAATTACCTCCCCCGCACGCCGCACCCAATCAAGGGCCGGAAGCAGATAGAAATTCTCGATGCCCCGGATTGAAACAAGCAATTTCACAAACTCAGGGTGAACCCGGATACTGGGAACACTTCATCAACACCACTGCAAAGGAACTCGCAAGATGCCGATCATCAACACCCAAATCAAGCCGTTCAAGGCAACCGCTTACCACGATGGCGATTTCGTGCCCGTCTCGGAAGAGAACTTCAAGGGCAAGTGGTCCGTCGTCGTGTTCTACCCGGCCGACTTCACGTTCGTCTGCCCGACCGAGTTGGGCGACCTCGCCGACCGTTACGCGGAATTCCAGAAGCTGGGTGTCGAAATCTACGGCGTGTCGACCGACACGCACTTCACGCACAAGGCATGGCACGACACGTCGGACACGATCGGCAAGATCAAGTACCCGATGATCGGCGACCCGACGCTCACGCTGTCGCGCAACTTCGACGTGCTGATCGAGGAAGAAGGGATGGCCCTGCGCGGCACGTTCGTGATCAACCCGGAAGGCGAGATCAAGCTGTGCGAAATCCACGACAACGGCATCGGCCGTGACGCAAGCGAACTGCTGCGCAAGGTGCAGGCTGCTCAGTACATCGCGGCGCACCCGGGTGAAGTGTGCCCGGCCAAGTGGACGCCGGGTGCGGAAACGCTGACCCCGTCGCTCGACCTGATCGGCAAGATCTGACGATCGCGCCGCGCGCCTCGCACGGGGCGCGCGAGACACCCGATGACGGGCCGCCGCAGCACGCGGCCCGCGCCCTCCTCCGGCACGACGTGCCCGACCAGAATCATTAATACGGAATCCGAAACGCCATGCTCGACGCCAATCTCAAGAACCAACTGAAAGCGTACCTCGAAAAGATCACGCGCCCGATCGAACTCGTCGCCTCGCTCGACGACAGCGCGAAATCGCAGGAACTGCTGGCGCTGCTGAACGAGATTGCGTCGCTGACGGATCGCGTGACCGTGACCGAACGCCGCGACGACGCCGAGCGCAAGCCGTCGTTCTCGATCGGCGAGCCCGGCAAGCCGGCCGGCATCCGCTTCGCCGGCATCCCGATGGGCCATGAATTCACGTCGCTCGTGCTCGCGCTGCTGCAGACGGGCGGCCACCCGATCAAGCTCGACGACGACGTGATCGAACAGATCCGCGCGCTCGACGGCGACTACGCGTTCGAAACGTATTTCTCGCTGTCGTGCCAGAACTGCCCGGAGGTCGTACAGGCGCTGAACGTGATGTCGCTGATCAACCCGCGCATCCGTCACGTCGCGATCGACGGCGCACTGTTCCAGAGCGAAGTCGAGTCGCGCCAGATCATGGCCGTGCCGACGATGTTCCTGAACGGCGCGTCGTTCGGCCAGGGCCGCAGCAGCGTGAAGGAAATCCTCGCGAAAATCGATACGGGTGCCAGCGCACGTGCCGCGAAGTCGCTCGAGAACAAGCCGGTGTTCGATACGCTGATCGTCGGCGGCGGCCCGGCAGGCGCGGCGGCGGCGATCTACTCGGCGCGCAAGGGCATTGCGACGGGCGTCGTCGCCGAGCGTTTCGGCGGCCAGGTGCTCGACACGATGGCGATCGAGAACTTCGTATCGGTGCAGGAAACCGAAGGGCCGAAGTTCGCGACCGCGCTCGAACAGCACGTGAAGCAGTACGACGTCGACATCATGGACGTGCAGCGCGCCGACGCGCTGATTCCGGGCGATCTGCACCAGATCCGCCTCGCGAACGGCGCGGTGCTGAAGGCGAAGACGATCGTCCTCGCGACCGGCGCGCGCTGGCGTGAAATCAACGTGCCGGGCGAGCGCGAATACCGCAACCGCGGTGTCGCGTACTGCCCGCACTGCGACGGCCCGCTGTTCAAGGGCAAGCGCGTCGCGGTGGTCGGCGGCGGCAACTCGGGCGTCGAGGCCGCGATCGACCTCGCCGGCATCGTGAAGGCCGTCACGCTGATCGAATACGGCGCGCAACTGCGCGCGGACGAAGTGCTGCAGCGCAAGCTGCGCAGCCTGCCGAACGTGACGATCGTCACGCAGGCACAAACGACCGAGCTGACCGGCGACGGCAGCAAGCTGAACGGGCTCGTCTACAAGGATCTGCGCTCGGGCGATACGCAACGCATCGATCTGGAAGGCGTATTCGTGCAGATCGGCCTCGTGCCGAACACCGAATGGCTGAAAGGCACGGTCGAACTGTCGAAGCACGGCGAGATCGTCGTCGATGCGCGCGGCGCGACGTCGGTACCGGGCGTGTTCGCGGCCGGCGACGTGACGACGGTGCCGTTCAAGCAGATCGTGATCGCCGTGGGTGAAGGCGCGAAGGCATCGCTCGGCGCATTCGACCACCTGATCCGGCAGGACGTTGCACCGGTTGCCGCCGCACAACCGCAGGCCGAGGAAGCGGTCGCCGCGTAACGCGCGTCAGCCCGTCGGCACAACAATTTGTCTCTCTTGGCCCCGCATGCTTTGGTCGGCGTGCGGGGCCCTTTTTATTCCGGAAGCGATCGCGGTTACTTGGTCGTGCTCGGGCCGCCGTTCGCGGGCGCCGCTGACGGCGACTTCAAATTGCTCGACTCCCGGACCAGTTGCTCGGTCATCGCGGCAGCAACCGGATTCGCACCCGCCGACGAGTTGCCCTGCCGGTACGAACCGCTGCTCGACGACATCGACGGCGCAGGCAACGACGGGTCGAGCTTCGCCGACTCCCTCACGAGAGCGGCCGTCTCCGGCGTTTCGGATTTCGTTGCAGCGGGAGCTGCGGCCGCGTGACGTTCTAGGCCGTCGCGTTTGCGCGGCGCGCGTTGCGTGACCTGTGCGGAAGCAGGAACGGCCTGTTGCACCGGTTTGGCGGCCGGCGGCGGTGCCGGCGGGGTCGAATCCTGTGCATCGACGGTCACGACGTTGACCTTCGGCGGCGGTGCGCTCGGCTGCGCTTTCTCGCTGACGACGGGAACGGCGGGGACGGATGCGGGTGCGGCGCTGACACGCGCGGGTGCAGGTGTGGGTGCTGCCGGGGTGGGTGCGGATGGAGGCGGCGGAACGGCTGCCTGCTTCGATGCCGTATCGGCGTGGGCTGCCGGGGCTGGCGGCGCGATGGCGCCCTGCACCGCGTGATCGTTGTTCGCGGGCGCCGCGGCAACGGGCGCGGCCGAATCGCCGATGCCGGCATCTTCGATCGCGCGGTGGTCCGCGCGCAGGAGCATCACGTAGGCAGTGCCGGCCGCGGCTACCAGGAGCCCACCGGCGATCATCAAGGTCTTGCGGGTACTCGTCATGCTTGTTCACCGATCATGTCGACGTGAACAAGCCATCATACGCGGCCATCGGCCGTCGATCCCGCATGAATACATTTGGTTGCATTGTGCCCGGAACAGGTCGGCGCGGCGTTCGTCAGACGTATCGCCTCCTCTGCTCCGGCACGATCACCGTGTGGGCATTACTCCGGAAACGGCAATTCTGTCTGCCCTTCCGCGCGCATGCCGAACGTGTTCAGCGTCATCGCGACGAGCGCGTAGTAGCCGAGCAATGCAACGAGATTCACGACGGTTTCGTGGCCGAAACGCGCTTCCGCCTGCGCGAACGTTGCGTCGCTCACGCGCCGCGTGTCGTACAGCTCGCTCGCGAACGCATGGATCAGCGCATCGTCGTCCGACTCGAATGCGGGCGCGACGCCGCGCCGGATCGCGTCGGCCGTCGCGGCCGGCACGCCCGCATCGAGCGCGATCGGATGGTGGATGTGCCACTCGGCCTGCGAGCGCCATCGCGCGGCGGTCACGAGAATCGCGAGTTCCGACAGGCGCAGCGGCAAGCCCGTGCGATAGCGGCAGAACGCGCCGAGCTTCTGCGCGTGCTGAGCGAGCTCGGGGCTCGCGATCCAGCCGAGAAACGGCCCGTTCAGGTTGCCGCGCGGGCCACTGAGAATGTCGGCCAGCACGGCCTTCTGCTCATCGGTGGCCGATGCGGGATCGAACGGAGGCAATCTGTTGGTCATGGCGATGTCCGAATAGGATTCGATGAATGCGGTCACGCGCCGGCCGACGCGAGCGCCGCGCCGATCGCGCCCGACAGCCGCTCGACGATCGTATCGATCTGCTGCGCGGTGCAGATGAAAGGCGGCGCGACCAGGATGTGATCGCCGTGAACGCCGTCGATCGTCCCGCCCATCGGATACACCATCAGGCCGCGCTGCATCGCTTCACGCTTGACCGCCGCATGCAGCTTCAGCGCGGGATCGAACGTCGCCTTGCTGTCGCGATCGCGCACGAGTTCGACGCCGACGAACAATCCGCGGCCGCGCACGTCGCCGATATGCGGATGCGCGCCATAGTGCTCGCGCAGCGACGCGCGTAGTTGCTCGCCACGTGCCTTCACGTTGTCGAGCAGCTTCTCCTCGGCGATCACGCGCTGCACTTCGAGTGCAGCCGCGCATGCAGTTGCATGGCCCAAGTACGTGTGGCCATGCTGGAAGAAACCCGAACCGTCAACGATCGTCCGGTAGATGCGGTCGCTGACAAGCGTCGCGCCGATCGGCTGGTAGCCCGCGCCAAGCCCTTTCGCGATCGTCAGCAGGTCGGGCGCGACGCCGTCTTCATCGCACGCATACAGGTAGCCCGTGCGGCCCATCCCCGACATGATCTCGTCGAGGATCAGCAGCACGCCGTACTTGTCACACACCGCGCGAATCTTCTTCAGGTACGTGCGCACCGGCGGCACCGCGCCGGCCGTTGCGCCCACCACCGTTTCCGCGACGAACGCCGCGACGGTGTCCGCGCCGAGTTCGACGATCTTCTGCTCGAGCTCGTCCGCGAGGCGTTGCGCATACGCTTCGTCGGTTTCACCCGCCTGCTGGTCGCGGTACGCGAAGCACGGGCTCACGTGGTGCGCCTCGATCAGCAGCGGCAGGAACGGCTCGCGCCGCCACGCATTGCCGCCGATCGCGAGCGCGCCGAGCGTGTTGCCGTGATAGCTCTGGCGCCGCGCGATGAAATGGCGGCGCTGCGGCTCGCCCTTCTCGACGAAATACTGCCGCGCGAGCTTCAGCGCGGCCTCGACCGCCTCGGAGCCGCCCGACACGAAATACACGTGTTCGAGGCCGGCCGGCGCGGCGTCGACGAGCCGGTCGGCCAGTTCCTCGGCGACGTCGGTCGTGAAGAACGACGTATGCGCGTACGCCAGTTGCTGCGCCTGCCGCTTGATCGCGTCGATCACGCGCTGGTTGCTGTGGCCGAGACACGAAACGGCCGCGCCGCCGCAGGCATCGATATAGCGTTTGCCGGTCGAGTCGATGATCTCGATGCCGTCGCCTGCGACGGCGACGGGCAAGGTGGCGCGCGGAGCGCGATGGAAAACGGTCGTCATGCGTTGCCTCATGGATCAGGATGCGTCGTGCGCGCGTCCGGACGGCACGATGCGCGTCGCGAAACGCGGCGTGCCTTGTTGGTGAATGGTGAAATCGATCGATGCCGCGCCGATCGCGAACACGGCCGTGGCCAGCGTGTTCTCGTCGTCGGGGTCGGCCGGATCGTCGCGGTAGATCGGCAGCCCTTCCGGCGCACGATCGCCGAGCACGCGCCGCAGCGCGGCTTCGTCGATCGCGCCGATGCCGGGCGTCAGCGCGTCGACGCGGCGCTGGCGGTCGGCCGACGATTGCGTGACGATCTGCGCTTCCGCGTCGCAGCCGGGATGCACGAGATGGTTCGCATGCCCCGTGAGCCACGCGACGTCGTTCACCGAACAGCGCGCGACACTCGCCTCGATGCTCAGCAGCCGCGCATCGCCGGTCGCGCCCAGCGTGTGATGAAAGCCGCTGGCGCGCGCATGACCGCGCAGCACGTCGGCCGCCGCGTCCAGCGACGTCGCGTCGAGCACGGCGCGCGCGAGGATCATGCGCGGCACGCCCGCCGCCGGCGTGCGGATCCGCAGGTTGTTGATCGCCTGCGCGATGCCCGCGCGGTTCGCGGCGAAGGTATGGCCCGGCAGCGAACCGGGGTAGTAGAAGCTGATGAAGCCCGGCTTGCCGGCCGGTTGTACGTCGACGAGCAGGCAGCGCTCGCGCAGGAACGGATCGCCGTCCTCGTTGTGCGCGATCCAGCGCATGCCGTTGGCGTCGCGCGCGGCAAGCGTCGTGCAGCCGTCCGGTGCGTTGTGGATCAGTTCGCCGCGGCAGTTCCACAGAAAGATGTCCTCGGCCGGCCAGCCGACACCGGCCGCGATCCCGTCCAGCTCCGCGACGAGATCGGGATACGCTGCCAGCGCGGCCTGCCGCAGCGCAGCGACGAACGGATGGCCGCGCCAGCGGCGCACGGCCTGCCACGCGCTGCTCTGCTGCATGTATTCATCGAACACGGGGCGAGCGAGCTCGCCGAGGCGCACGCCGATGTCGAACGGCGCGCCGGCGATGACGGGAGAAAGGGAAAGCGGCATGTCGGATGGTTCGGTTTCGTTCAGGACACGTGTTTCAGGAATTCCTTCAGGCGCGGGGTCGGCGGCCGGTCGATCAGGTCGACCGGATGGCCGTCCTCGGCAATCCCGCCCTGATCCATGAACAGCAGGCGCGTGCCGACCCGTTTCGCAAAGCCGATCTCGTGCGTGACGACGATCATCGTCATCCCTTCGGTAGCGAGATCCTGCATCACTTTCAGCACTTCGTGGCGCAATTCCGGATCGAGCGCCGAGGTCGGCTCGTCGAACAGCATCAGCCGCGGCCGGATCGCGAGCGCGCGCGCAATCGCGACGCGCTGCTGCTGGCCGCCCGACAGCTCCGACGGAAAATGATTCGCGCGCGATTCGAGGCCGACCTTGTCGAGCAGCGCCATCGCCTGGTCGCGTGCGTCGGCACGCGATGCGCCGCGCACCTGGATGGGCCCGAACATCACGTTCTCGAGCGCGGTCATCTGCGGAAACAGGTTGAACTGCTGGAACACCATGCCGGCTTCGAGCCGGATGTTGCGGATCGTCGTCGCGTTGCCGCGCACGCTCTGGCCGTCGACGAGCAGCTCGCCGCCGGTGATTTTCTCGAGCGCGTTGATACAGCGCAACATCGTCGACTTGCCCGAACCGGACGGGCCGATCACGACGACCACTTCGCCCGCGTCGATCTTCAGGTCGATATGCTTCAGCACCGGCACGTGGCCGAAGCTCTTCGACACGTTCTGGAACTCGATCATGCTCATAGGATCCTCATGCGCTTTTCGACGAGCCGCAGCGTCAACGTCATGGCGCCGGTCAGCAACAGGTAGATGACAGCCACGGCAGTCCAGATCTCGACCGCCTGGAAATTGCCCGCGATGATTTCCTGCCCCTTGCGCGTCAGTTCGCCGACGCCGATCACGATGAACAGCGACGTGTCCTTCAGGCTCACGATGCACTGGTTGCCGAGCGGCGGAATCAGGCGCCGGAACGCGAGCGGCCCGACCACCTTCAGCAGCACGCGCGGCATCGACAAGCCCATCGCGAGCCCCGCTTCCGTCAGCCCCTTCGGGATCGACAGCAGTGCGCCGCGCACCACTTCCGCGAGATACGCGCCGGAATTCACCGTGATCGCGATGATCGCGGCCGTCAGGCCGTCGATACGGATATGCGCGAGCAGCGGCAGCGCGAAATACAGGAACATCACCTGCACGACGATCGGCGTGCCGCGAATCAATTCAATATAAACCTGCGCAAGCACGTTCATCGCCTTCGGTCCGTATGCGCGGAACATGCCCGCGATCATCCCGACGATGAAGCCGCCCACCAGCCCGAAAAATGCGATGAACACCGTCAACCGGACCCCGTCCATCAGGTCCGGCAACGCCGCCCAGATCGCCGACCAATCGAAATTCACTTGTCGCTCCCCGTTCGATTCAAGACCGGCGCGGCCACCTGGCCGCGCGCTGTTGCGGCGTCACGCTCACATCTTCGGCGGTTCGGCACCGAACCACTTCTTGTAGATCTGCGCGTAGCGGCCATCGGCCCGGATCTTCACGAGCGATGCGTTGACCTTCGGCACGAGCGGGCTGCCCTTCGGGAAGCCGATCCCGTACTTGTCGCCGCTGACCGGCTGGCCCGCGACCTTCACCTTGCCCTTGCCCTCGTTGTTCACGAAGAACAGCACGTTCGGCGTGTCGTGCATCGCCGCGTCGACCCGGCCGGCTTCGAGCGCGAGGTAGGCCTGGTCGATATTCGGGAACTGGCGGATTTCCTTCGGCTTCAGGTGCGCCTTGATCCAGTCGATCGTCGCGGTGCCCGTTTTCGCGGCGATCACCTTGCCGTTCAGGTCGTCGATCGACTTGATCGTCGTGTTGTCGGTCTGCACCATCGCCGCAAGGCCGCTGTCGTAGTACGGCGCGGAGAAGTCGATCGCTTTCTTGCGCTCCTCCTTGATCGTCATCCCGGACAGCGCGACGTCGATGTTCTGCGTCTGCAGCGCCGGGATCAGGCCCGCGAAATCCATCGGCTGGATCGAATATTTCCAGCCCTGGTCCTTCGCGATCTCCGCCCACAGGTCGAGATCGAAGCCGACGTACTTGTCGCCCTGCTTGAACTCGAACGGCATGAACGACGTGTCGGTCCCGACGACGAGCGTCTTGGTATCCGCGTGCGCGAGGCTTGCGCCGAGCGCGGCAACGACCGCGACGGCTTTCAGGAAGGAACGGCGACTCATGGTTTCTCTCCGCATGATTGAGCGATGTGACCGGCCAGGCGGCCGGCGGAACGACGACATCAAGCCGCACCGCAACATGCGATGTCGAATTAGACCTTAGTGCAACAAGTGTTGTCAATGGCGATACTACGACAACAAAAAAGTCCGCAACGGGTAAATGCATCGAGACAAACCCGGGGCGCGTGGAGCGGATAAGTCGGAGGAAAGGGAGTGCGGCCCGGGGCGAAGCGGCCGGGCCGGAAGGCGCCGCGGGTGCCGATGACTGCGACTGAGAGCAGTTGGCGGTGGCTGGTCTGGACGGGGCTGGCTTACCGTCCCGGGCATCACGCGCGAGAGGAGAATGGCCGCGCAACCGCTCGGCGCCGAACGCCGCCGCCCGCGCGCTTGCCAGCCGGTTTGTCAGCCCGTCTGTCAGCGTGGATCGACGGCGCTTCGACGCGCGGCGTCGTGCCGGGGCGGCTGACCCCGCGATGCCGGCAACCGCCGGCGCGGTTCAACGCATGTTGCGGAATGCGCGCGGCCGGCCGCGCGCCGATGCAGCATCGCTTACGCTGCCACCCCGCTCGCCTGATGCGACACGAGCCGCGCATACGCGCCCTGCCGCGCGATCAGGTCCGCATGCCGCCCGGCCTCGATCACGCCGCCGTGCTCCATCACGAGGATCAGGTCCGCATTGCGCACGGTCGACAGCCGGTGCGCGATGATGATCGACGTGCGCTGCGTCATCAGGTCTTCCAGCGCCGCGCGGATCTGCTGCTCGCTGATCGTGTCCAGATGGGACGTCGCTTCGTCGAGGATCAGCACCGGCGCATCCTTCAGGAACGCGCGCGCAATCGCGACACGCTGGCGCTGGCCGCCCGACAGCTGCACGCCGCGCTCGCCGACGCGTGTCGCGAGCCCGTCCGGCAGCCGCGCGACGAAGTCGCCGAGCGCCGCATGGTCGATCGCGCGCCGCACGTCCGCGTCGGACGCATCGTTCGCGGCGAGCCGGATGTTCGCTTCGAGCGTGTCGTTGAACAGGTAGGTATCCTGCGCAACCAGCGCGATGTGCTGCCGCAGGTCGTCGAGGCGCAGGTCGCGCAGGTCGACGCCGCCGAGCGTCACGCGGCCCTGCTGCGGATCCCAGAAACGCAGCAGCAGGCTCGCGACCGTCGACTTGCCGGCACCCGACGCACCGACCAGCGCGACCGTGCTGCCGGGCGGCACCTCGAAGCTCACGCGGTCGATCGCGGGCACGCTGCGGCCCGGATACGTGAAGGACGCGGCCTCGAAACGCACCGCCGGATCGGCAGGCATCGCGTGCGTGCCGTCCGTCACCGGCACCGGCTCCTTCTCCAGCGCGCGCAAGCGGCGCGTCGACGCGATCGTGTCGGCGAGCTGACGCGCGACCTGGCCGATTTCGGCCACCGGCATGAAAGCGGCCACTGCCACCAGCACCAGCAGCGGCAACAACTCGCGCGGAAACCAGCCGCGCGCGCACAGCAGCGCGCCGAGCGCCGCAACCACCAGCCCGCCGAGCCCGCTCGCGATTTCCAGCGCGGCGCTCTGCGCCGACAGGTCGTCGAGCAGCTTCGCGCGTTGCTTCCGGTACGCATCGACTTCGGCCACGAACGCTGCACGCCGGCGCGCGACCGCCTGGAACGCGGTCAGCTCCGCGAGCCCCTGGATCGTTTCGGTCAGGTGTGCGCCGAGCTGGCCGAGCGCTTCGCGCGCGCCGGTGCCGAGCCGGTCGACATCGCGCCGCGCCAGCACCGGTGCGAGCCCGGCCCACAACAGGAACGGCAGCAGCACGAGCGCAAGCGGCCACGCGACCGACGCGAGCAGCACCAGCACGGCGGCCGGCACGAGCACCGCGACGAACGCGGGCGCCAGCGTGTGCGCATAGAAATACTCGACGGTCTCGACGTCCTGCGTCGCGAGCGACACGAGATCGCCGGAACGGCGGCGCAGCAGTCCGGCCGGCGCAAGGCGTTCGAGCGTCGCGAACAGCGCGATGCGCATTTCCGCGAGCAGCCGGTACGCCATGTCGTGCGCGAGCCACGATTCGAGCCAGTGCAGCACGGCCGCCACCGGTGCAATCACGAGCAGCGCGGTGACGAGCGTCGGGCTCACATGACCGCCCGGTACCGCACCGACCACCAGCGCGCCGATCACGCCGACGCCGATGAACGCGAGCACGCGGCCGATCCCGAACAGCACCGTCAGCACGACCTTGCCCGTCCACGGACGCACGAAGCGCAGTAGCGTCTGCAGGGTTTCCGGCCAGCCGATCTCCGCCGCATCGTCGTTCAGCGGCCGCACCTGCGGACCCGACGACGCGCGCGCGGTCGCGCCGGCCGTCGCTGCCGTGCCGACCGATTCGGCAACCGCTTCCAGTTGCGGCCCCATCAGCCGGCGATACGGGCCATCGCGCGCGATCAGCGCCGCGTGCGTGCCCTCGTCGACCACCTGCCCCTGGTCGAGCACCAGGATGCGGTCGGCACCGATCACGCTGGACAGCCGGTGCGCGAGCACGAGCGTGGTCCGTCCGCGCGTGAGCCGGTCGAGCGCCTGCTGGATCAGCGCTTCGTTCTCCGCGTCGACCGACGACAGCGCCTCGTCGAGCAGCAGGATCGGCGCATCGCGCAGCAGCGCGCGGGCAATCGCGAGTCGCTGGCGCTGGCCGCCCGACAGCATGAGCCCGCGTTCGCCGATGCGCGTCGCGTAGCCGTCGGGCAGCGCCGAGATGAAATCGTGCGCGTTGGCGGCGCGCGCAGCGGCGATCATGTCCGCGTCGCTCGCGTCGGGACGGCCGAGCCGCAGGTTGTCGACCACGCTGCCGTCGAACAGCGTCGCATCCTGCGCGACGACCGCGATCATCTCGCGCACCTGGCCGGCATCGAGCGTGCGCACGTCGTGGCCGCCGATGCGGATCGCACCGCCCTGCGCATCGTGCTGGCGCAGCAGCAGGCGCACGATGGTCGACTTGCCCGCGCCGCTCGGCCCGACGATCGCCACCGTCTCGCCTTCGCGCACCGAGAAGCTCAGTGCCGCATGCGCGTCCGCACGGCGCCCCGGATACGCGAAGCTGACGGCGTCGAACGCAATCTCCGGCCGCAGGCCCGTGACGCGCGGTGCGTCGGTGGAAGGCGCTTGGCTGTCCGCATCGAGCAGCGCGTGGATCGCATTCGCCGCCGACTGGCCGATCATCCCCTGATGCAAGACGGAACGCAGGTCGCGCAGCGGCCGGAAGATTTCGCTGCCGGCCATCAGCACGATCAGCAGCGCCTCGAGGCTCATGTCGCCATGCCGCACGCGCCACGCGCCGACCGCGATCGCGGCGGCCGCACCGAGACCGGTGCCGAGATCGGTGAAGAGCCGCGTCAGCAGGCCGAGCGCAAGCACCCAGAACGTGCTGTCGGACAGCGCGCGCGCCTTCGCGGCCAGCTTCGCGCCGAATGCCGTGCTTTGCCCGAACGCCTTCAGCGTCGGCAGCCCTTGCACCGCATCGAGAAATTCCTCGCCGAATGCCTTGAACGCTGCGGAGCGCGCAAGCGCCGCGCGCTTGTCGGCACGATGCACGAACTGCGGCAGCGCGAGCGTGACGAGCGCCGCGACCAGCAGGATCGCGGCCGTCGGCACGTCCCACCACGCGAGCACCGCGAAGATCATCACCGGCGCGCAGGCGGCAATCACGAGCTGCGGCAGGTAGGTGCCGAAAAAGGTCTGCAGTTGCTCGACGCCGTCGACGACGGCCAGCATCACGCCGCCCGTGCGTTCGCCGCTGAACCAGGCGGGGCCGAGCGCCGCGATCCGGTCGAACAGCCGCGCGCGCAGCGTGGCCTGCACGCGCCCGGCCGTGTGCTGCGCGAGCACCGTGCGGCGATGATCGAGCCACGCGCGCAACAGTACGCAAGCTGCCGTTGCAACGACGGCTTCGCCGATGCTGCGCGCCGGCGCGCCGGAAAAGACCAGCGCCAGCACGCGGCCGAGAAAGACGAAGCGCAGGATCCCGACACCCATCGCGAGCAGCCCGAGCGCGACGGCCGCGGCCACCCGCCAGCGCAGTCCCGCCATCATTGCCCATAGTCGTCGGTCGAAATACATGAAGCCCTCCGGTAGTGTCTGATGATGTTTTTTCTTGACCGGATCGAGGCTACCCGCGCGTCCCGCGCGCGGCAAAAGATGATTTTTCAACGGGTGTTGAGTCAACTACAATACCCCGCATGTCGCACCTCCCTCCCCTCAGCGCATTGCGAGCTTTCGAGGCGGCCGTCCGCCTCGGCGGGTTCGCGCGCGCGGCGGTCGAGCTGAACGTGTCGACCAGCGCGATCAGTCACCAGATCCGCGCGCTCGAGGAATCGCTCGGCGCGCGGCTGCTCGAACGCAGCACGGGGCTCGGCGGCATCAGCGTCACGCCGGCCGGCGCGCGTCTGCTGCCGGCTGTCAGCGATGCGCTGTCGCGGCTCACCGACGCCTGCGCCGAGATTCGCGGCACCGCACAACGGCTCACCGTCTCTGCCAACGCGCCGTTTTCGGCGATGTGGCTCGCACGCCGCCTCGCGGAATTCTCGTCGCTGCATCCCGATACGCCCTTGCATGCCGTCGTGCTCGACGACGAACCGGATTTCGCGCGCAGCGGCGTCGATCTCGCGATCGTGCACGTGCCCGCGCACCGGCTGCGGGCCGACGACGACGTGCTGGTGCGGGAGACGGTGTTCCCGGTATGCAGCCCCGAACTGCATCCGTATGCGTCCGTGAACGTGTGCCGCTCCCGGCTGCTTCAGGAAATGCACGAGAACAGCCCCGAGATCGACTGGCGCAACTGGTCCACGGATTTCGGCCTGCCGGACGACTTCGAGACGAAGATCGTCCGCTACAGCAGTTTCAGCCAGGTAATCGGCGCGGCGGTCGGCGGCGCGGGCATCGCGCTCGGCCGCGCGCCGCTGATCGAGCCCGAGCTGCGCAGCGGGCGCCTCGTGCCGTTGCGGCCGGGCCTCGAGCGCGCCGCATCGTGGCGCTTCGTGCTGCGCCGCAATCCGTCGACGCGGCACCGCCTGCTCGATCCATTGATCGCGTTCCTGCGCCGCGAAACAGAAGCGGAAGCGGCGCCGGTCGCGGGCCCGATCGTTGCGCCCGCATCCAACGACAGCCGCCTGCACGGCACGGACCGCGCGACCGGCAAGTAACACGCCGGCCTCGCCCGCATGCGCCGCTTACGGCGCGGCGAAGAACAGCGCGACCACGCACGCCATCCCGCCAAACCACACGAGCGAACGCAGCGACGCCCAGTTCAGCAGGTACATCAGCATATAGACGATGCGAATCGCGACGAACGCCATCGCAAGCTGGTCGACGCGATGCACGTTCGCGCCGTTGTGCCACGCCACCACCAGCGCGGCCGTGAACAGCGCGAGCGCTTCCCACGCATTCTGGTGCGCGGCCTGCGCGCGGGCGCGCCAGCCTTCGAGCTTCGCCAGGTAGTCGCGCGGCGCGCGGTTGTCGTAGCCCTTGCGGGCCTTCGCGAGAAACGTCATCGGGAACGGCAACAGCGCCACGATGAACAGGCACAGCTGGGACGTCGTCATCAAAAGTCTCCTCCTTTATGATTACATTGATCAATGACAAGATCGCCGAGAGCTTAGCATTGCGCCGGGCTGTTCGCGCACCGGTTTTCTAGACGGGAGACTCGGCAACGCGACTCGCCGGCAGCCGCGACGAGCCTGGTTCGACACCAAAATTTCCACCAAATCATCGACAAAAACGTTAATTAAAACTGGTCGAACACCAATAAGATAGCGTTCAACACTGGCCCGGCGCGTTGCCGCGCCAGACTGCCGAACCCGCGCCGCCGCGCGCGCCAAACGACATCCGATCCGAGACATCGCCATGCCCCGTCCCATCGTCGCCCATATCCGCCCTGACGCCGTCCGCCACAACCTCGACTTCATCCGCCGCACCGCCGCGCAATCGCGCGTGTGGGGCGTGGTCAAGGCCGATGCGTACGGCCACGGCATCGAGCGGATCTACCCGGGCCTCGCGGCCGCCGACGGCATCGCGCTGCTCGATCTCGACGAAGCCGTGCGCGTGCGCGAGCTCGGCTGGGACAAGCCCGTGCTGCTGCTCGAAGGGATCTTCGAGCCGGCCGACGTCGAGCTCGCCGATCGTCACCGCCTGACGGTGGCCGTGCACTGCGACGAGCAGCTCGACCTGCTGATCGCGGCAAAGCCGCAGCAGCCGATCGACATCCAGCTCAAGATGAATTCCGGGATGAACCGGCTCGGCTACCGCCCCGCCGCTTTCCGTGCCGCGTGGGAGCGCGCGGCCAGCGCGCCGTCGATCGGCAAGATCACGCTGATGATGCATTTCGCGAACGCCGACGAAGGCGAAGTCGACTGGCAGCTCGACCAGTTCGATGCGACTACCGCGGGGATTCCGGGCGAGCGCTCGACGTCGAACTCGGCAGCCGTGCTGTGGCATCCGCGCGCGCACCGCGACTGGGTGCGGCCCGGCACGATCCTGTATGGCGCATCGCCGACGGGTGCGTCGCGGGATATCGCCGATACGCCGCTGATGGCCGCGATGACGCTGACGAGCAAGATCATCGGCGTGCAGACGCTGTCGCCGGAAGAAACCGTCGGCTACGGCCGCCGCTTCACGGCCGACCGGCCGATGCGGATCGGCGTCGTCGCGTGCGGCTATGCGGACGGCTATCCGCGCCACGCACCGACCGGCACGCCGATCGCTGTGGACGGCGTGATGACGCGCGTCGTCGGCCGCGTGTCGATGGACATGCTGACCGTCGACCTGACGCCGTGCCCGAACGCGGGTATCGGATCGAGTGTCGAGCTGTGGGGCGACCAGGTGAAGGTGGATGACGTGGCGGAAGCCAGCGGCACGATCGGCTACGAGCTGATGTGCGCACTCGCGCGCCGCGTGCCGGTCGTGATCGTGCCGCCCGGTGTGTCGAGCGAACAGCCGGCGCTGCGGACCGGTAGCTACGGGCGCTGACCGGCGTCGATACGGCGGCGCGCCGTTGCGTCGCCGTGCGTGCTACTTCGGTTACGGGTCGCCTCGGGCGGCCCGTTTGCTTTTCCGTGCGAGCGAAAAGCGGGGGTGACGGCCCTTCCGCTTCGTTCAACGCACCCCTTCAGCAAGGCACTACGAACGCCACGTGGGCTTGCGCTTCTCGAGGAACGCGTCGATCCCTTCGCCCGCGTCCTCTTCCATCATGTTGCGCGCCATCACGTCGCCCGCATACGCATAGGCTTCGTCGAGCGGCAACTCGCGCTGGCGGTAAAACATCTGCTTGCCGTACCGCACCGCGGCCGGGCTCTTCGCGACGATCTCCGCGACCTTGCGGGCGACGGCCGCATCGAGCGCGTCCTCGGGCACGGCCTCGTTGACGAGCCCCCACGCGGCGGCCGTCGCCGCATCGACGAAACGCCCGGTCACGAGCATGTCGAATGCGCGCTTCGTCGTGACGTTGCGGCTCAACGCAACGGCCGGCGTCGAACAGAACAGCCCGACGTTGATGCCCGATACCGCGAAGCGCGCGGTATCGGCCGCGATTGCCAGATCGCACGCGGCGACGAGCTGGCAGCCGGCGGCCGTCGCGATGCCGTGCACGCGGGCGATCACCGGCACCGGCAACGCACGCATCGCGAGCATCACACGGCTGCACTGCGCGAACAGCGTACGGTAGTAATCGAGCTCGGGCTTGCTGCGCATCTGCCGCAGGTCGTGGCCCGCGCAGAACGCCTTGCCTTCGGCGGCCAGCACGACGCAGCGCACGTGCGGATCGGCAGCAAGCGTATCGAACGCGTCGTGCAGGCTCGCAAGCATCGCCTCGGACAATGCGTTGAACTGCTGCGGGCGGTTCAGCCGCAGCGTGACGACACCGTCGTGCGCGTCGCGCAACAGGATCGGCTCGGCAGTCTCTTGATCGGATTCCATGATGTTCCGCTCGATGGGGTTCGGCAGGATTCGATGCGGCGCGATCGCGCGGCGATGATGCGCGCACGTTCACGGCACCGTGGTGATGAAATGCTCCTCCACATTCGGTGCGACGTCCAGTCGTGGCGCAGCAGGCTCACACGGTCACGCGCGCCTGCGCCCGCTGCGCCATGCGCGCACGCCCGAGCGCAGTTGACCGGCGCCGCCCAGGAAAAAGACGACGCCCATCCCGCCGTAGATCAGTACCCCGCCCCAGATCGCACCGAACGTATTCATCCGCGCAGTCATATGGGGGGCGTCGGGTGCGTAGCGCACCTCGACCGTCTCACCATCCTGCACGCTGACCTCGCCGCCCTGCGGGTATTCGACGTGCTCGCCCGCGAGCGTCGTGAACGCGATCTCCGGATGATGCGGGCCCGCGTTCAACTTGATGACGCGCCCCGGCACGACGACCGACGTCCGCAGGAATTCGCGCGTCGACTGCGCATACAGCGCGGCGCCGATCAGCAGGCACGTGCCCACGAGGGTAAAAACGACGCCCTTCGCGATCAGCGTTTCCGTCTGCTGCGCGGCGGTGCGGCCGGATTCGGACACCATCCCGCCCACCTCAAGGACGCGACTGATAGAACGACACGTCGATCTTCGACTGCGTCTTGCAGCGATACATCACACCGCGCCCCGTTTCGTCGGTCACGCCTTCGTACGGGCCGTTGCAGCCGGTGACCTTGTACTGCGCGAACGGAATGCGCTTGCCGTCCTGCGGCCGGACCAGCACGGGGATGCGCCCCGTCGGGCCGGCGCCGATCGTGCGGACGAGCACCATGCGCGCCGCATCGATCGGTGCGGCGGAACGCACGTAGGCCGTGCGCCCCTGCGCGTCGGTCGTGCCTTCGACTTCGAGTTCCCGGTTGTCCTGGGCCGCGCTCGTGTAAAGCGCGAACGCATAGCGCGTGTTCGGCAGCGGCTGCTTCGTCGCGGGATCGTGCAGCACGAAATAGCACCCGTTGGCGCCCGTTCCGGCCGTCACCTGTCCGTCGGCCTGCACGGGATTGCACGTATACGACGAACCGCTGCTGACGGCGGCCTGTTGTGCCTGCTGCTGCCCGGTGCTCGCACATCCGCCTGCCAGCGCAGCCATCAGCGCCACGCATGCACCGCGCACGAGCGCTGCCCGATCGATCTTGATTGTCATGGGAAGGTGTTCCGTTCCTGATTGTTCTGGATGCCGGGCGTGCCGCGCTGATCGCGCAGGCACGCCGCCCTCGGCATCCGGCAGGATACGGACATCGCGACACGCTGTAAATTGCACGCGCGGCCGCCCGCACCGCACGGCTACCCGCCGCTCGCGACGCGCGCGATCGTCTGCCGCAGCCAGATGTGCGCGGCATCGCCGTGCCGGCGCGCGTGCCAGTGCTGCGCGAATTCGAACGAATCGATCGGGAACGGCGGCTTGAACACGCGCAGCCGCGCGTCGTCGCGCACGCGGTCGAGGTTGCGGCGCGCGACGGTCAGCACGAGATCGGTGCCGGCGATCAGGTCGTTCGCAACACCCCAGAACGGCAGGATCACCGCGATGTGCCGCTCGCGTCTTAGCCGCGCGAGCGCGCGATCGACTTCGTTGTCCATCCCGTCACGCATCGCGACCAGCGCATGCGGTCGCGCGAGCCATGCGTCGAGTGTGAGTTCGCCACGGCGCGGCAGGCGGCTTGCATCGGTCACGCACGCGAACGATTCGACGAACAGCGGTTGCGCGTGCAGGTCGCGTTGCAACGCGGGCAGCACGCCGAGCGCGAGATCGACCTCGCCGTCCATCAGTTGCATCCGCATCGCCTCGCGGGTGGCCTGCGACACGATCAGCTCGATGCCCGGCGCGTCGGCGCGCAGCGTCTTCACGAGCGCCGGCAGCACGATCCGCGCGCCGTAGTCGGACATCGCGATGCGAAACACGCGCGTGGCGGCAGACGGATCGAACGCCGGCGGCTCGATCAGCGCACCGAGCCGGCCGAGGACGTCGTTCAGCGGTTCGACCAGTTCGTTCGCGCGCGCGGTCAGTTCGAGCCGGCCCGCGCGCCGCACGAGTAACGGATCACCAAATATTTCGCGCAGCCGCGCGAGCGCATGGCTCACGGCCGGCTGGCTGCGGTGCAGCCGGACGGCGGTACGCGAGATGTGTTTTTCGCTGAGCAGCGCGTGAAGCGTCACGAGCAGGTTCAGGTCGACGCGGGCCAGATTATTCATGAAAGGAATATGACGCATCCGAAGAACGAATTTCCATTCGCCATCTTAATGGATAACAATCATTTCAATATCCTTTCACGGCCGACCAAGATGACGACTTCCCTTTCCTTCGCCACCCTTCCGCTCGCCGTCGCGGCGTTCGTCGCCGGCGCGCTCGTGCCGCTGCAAGGCGGCAGCAATGCCGCGCTCGGGCGCGCGCTCGGCCACCCGCTTTGGGCGAGCGTCGCGTCGCTGACGGTCAGCCTGCTCGCGGTACTGCCCGTGCTGCTTGCCACCCGTGCGAACGCGCCGCTCGTCGGCGACGCGCTGCAGCGCCCGCTGTGGATGTGGCTCGGCGGCCTCGCGGGCGTGATCTACATCACGCTCGCGCTGATCCTGACGCCGCGGCTCGGCGCGACGACCTTCATCGTCTGCGTCGTGGCCGGGCAAACGCTCGCGTCGCTGCTGATCGACCACTACGGGCTGATGGGGCTCGCGCAGCGGCTCGCGACACCCGGCCGCATCGCGGGCGTCGCGCTGATCTTCGCGGGAATGATCGTCGTGCAATGGCAGACGCCCGCGCCATGCGTGCCGGCCGCAACCGGCGGCGCGGCGGCCGCGCAACCCGAACCGCAACGCTGAATGCGCGGGCGGCAGCGGGTGCGCTGCCGCCCGTGTGCGTCAGCCTGCGAGCTTCTTCAGCGCGTCGAGCACCGCGTCGCCCTTGAACGGCTTCACGATCCAGCCCTTCACGCCGGCGGCCTTGCCGCGCTCCTTCATCGCCGGGCTGCTCTCGGTCGTCAGCATCACGACGTTGACCGTCGAGTTCGCCAGTTCGCCGCGGATCTTCTCGACCATCGTCAGGCCGTCCATGTTCGGCATGTTCACGTCGCTGATCACGAGGCGCACGCCGGGCGTTGCCTTGAGCTTCGCGAGCCCGTCCTTGCCGTCGACGGCCGTCGCGACGTCGAGCCCGTTATTGCGCAGGAAGCCCGCGACTTCGTCGCGCACCGTGCCCGAATCGTCGACCACCAGAATCTTTGCCATGTCGTATTCCCCTTCCTTTCCTTGTTGCTGACTTCAATATTCAAAACAGTTCGAGTTCACCCGATTCGACCATCGGGCCCACGTCCTGCACCGATTCGCGGAAATCCTCCGGCGACCAGCTCAGGCTGAACACGAAGCGCTGGTCGAGGCAGACGGAGCGCCCCGATGCCGGGTCGGTCATCCGGTACTTGAAGCAGAGTTGCGGGCAATCGCCGCCGAACGAGATGAACTTCTGCTTGTGATTGACGACGAGCGGCACCTGCACCGGATGGCGCGCCAGTGCCTCGGCATCGCCGAGATAGCGGTTCTTGAACGCGCCCCACACGAGGTTGGTCAGCTCGCCGAGCACGCTGTTCACGTCGCGGAAATCCGGCGCGCGGCCGGGGTCGCGCGTGCCGCCGAGCATGTCGAGCAGCGGCTGCTCGCTCGTCTGCAGCAGCATGTAGCCGCGGCACCATGCGCTTTCGAGCGCGATCAGGCTGAACACTTCGCCGAAGATGATCTGATCGCGCACGATGCACGGCGTTTCGTGCTCGATCGTCATGCCCGGGAACAGGCTGTCGATGCGCGCCTCGGTGATCTCCGAGATGCCGCGCACGAGCGCGTTCGGGTAGTCGTGGCCGAACAGGTATTCGTCGATCGCACGCTTGAGCGGCGTCATGTCGTCCGCGACGTAGGCCGCGCATGCGACACGCGCGAGCGCCTCCGGCAGCCCGTCGCGCGATGCGAGAGACTCGCGGCGCAGGATGATCGGCAGCTCGGGGCGCAGCGCATCGATCTGCGTCGCGATGATCGCGCTCTCGGCCGGCGAGCCGCCGTAGTCCTCGGCCAGCAGGATGGCGCCGAGGTCGATGTTCGAGCGCAGTATCTTCAGCAGCCGGTTGCGCCGCACGGTCAGGCCGATCAGGTTGTGCTCATCGCAGAAACGCTTGATCGCGTCGGCGTGTGCGCGGCTGTCGTCGAGCACGAGCACCTTGCTGACGGGTTTGTCCAGGGTCATCTCAAGGGTTCCTAATGGTCGATCCGGGTCGGTCGGGTTCAGTCAGAACAGTTCGAGCTCGCCGCCGGTTTCCATCACGGCCGTATCCGGCACATGGAAATCGACCGGCGCGTTCGTGCACACGCACAACGTCGCACCGACCCGCACGTCGCCATCGAGCGTCAGGTCGTAGGCGGCCACGTGATCGGGCGCAAGCGCGGGCAGGTAATCGATGCTCGATCCGCTCAGCAGATAAGGCGTCGACATCCCCAGGTCCGGAAACGGTACGGTCAGCGCCTGGTTGATCGCGCCGCAGCACAGGTTCGCGACTTCCATGAACGCTTCGGGCAGCGGCCGCTGGCTGCTCGTGCCCGCCGTCGCGCCGGCGAAATGGCGGCGCGTCGCTTCGTCGTCGCTGAAGCGCAGCGCGAGCAGCAGGCGGAAATGCAGCGCCGAGATCGTCAGCACCGCGACATGCTCGGGCACTTTCGGCTTCGTGCGCGACTTCGCGTGCGCGTGATCGCGCCCGTCGTGTGCAGGGCTGGCCGACGGCCGGATGTCGCACGCGCCACCAGATGCGAGCCGCGTGCGCGCCGCATCGAAGAAAATTCGCTCGAAGCCGGCTTTCGCCTGCGCGCTGATCACGCCGCGCCTCCTTCGATCCGCGCGTGCAGTTGCCCGGCCAGCGTCTCGACGGTCGCGAGCGCGGCCGTGATCATCTTGCCGCCGGCCTGGATGTCCTGGAACGTCGCGGCCGTCACGAGATCGTTGCGGTTCAGGCTGTCGCGATAGCTGTTCGACAGCTGCTGCGAGCGCGCGGCCAGCCCGCGCACCTCGCTCGCGACGATCGAGAAGCCGCGCCCGGCCGTGCCCGCACGCGCGGCCTCGATCGACGCGTTCAGAGACACGATCGACACGTGCGCTACGATCGCCGACAGCTCCTGGTTCTTCGTGCGCATGTCCTGGTTCTGCGTGGTCAGCGAGATCATCTGCTCGTGCCAGCGCTCGAAGGTGCCGGCGAGCCCGCGCAGACGCGCGGCTTCGTCGGCGATCTTCATTGCGTGCTGCGCGAGCGCCGTTCGATCGGCCGACAGCGCCTGCATCGCGTCGCGCTGCGTGCCGGCGGCGGATGTCTCACGCGCCAGCGCATCCTCGAGCTGCGCCTCGCGGTGCGCCCATGCGTCGGCCGCCTCCGCGTGCGCCGACGCCGCATCGGCGACGCGCGCATCGGCTGCGTCGAGCGCGCCGCGCAACTGTTCCGTATCGCGTTCAAGTGCCGCGACGAGCCGCTTGCGCGCCACGCGAAACACGACCGCCGCCACGATTGCGACGACGGCACCACCCGCCAGTGCGGCGGCCATCTGGATCATCCACGCCTGCCCGATCACGTCGTCACTCCGCCGCGCCGATATCCGCACTGCGCGCACGCTCGTGCACGACGCCCTGGGCAGCACCGTCCGCCGCGAAACGGGCCGGCAACGACACGATCGTCTCGAACGCGCGATACGACGCGCCGACGCGATCGTCGGTGAAGCGCAGCGCGATGTCGCCGCCGTCGCGCTTCAGGAAGTTGCGCACCGCGTCCATGCCGACGCCGCGCCCCGACACTTCGGTCACGGCACTCGCAGTCGAGAAGCCCGGCCGGAAGATCAGCTCGGCCACCTCATCGTCGGACAGCGCCGCGTCGTGGTCGGCATCGATCCAGCCGCGCTCGCGCGCAATGCCGCGAATCCGGTCGAGCGCGAGGCCGCGGCCGTCGTCGCTCAGCACGAACCACAGCTCGCCGCCGCCCACGCCGACCGCGATGTCGATCGTGCCGGATGCCGCCTTGCCGGCCGAGCGCCGCTCGTCGGACGATTCGATCCCGTGGTCCATCGAATTGCGCAGCAGGTGCATGAACACGTTCTTCAGCGTCGCGGCGATTTCGCTGCGCACGCGGTGGCCGTGGCTGTCGATATGCACGACCGGTGCCGGCTTGCCGAGTTCGGCCGCAAGCGACGGCAGCGACTCGATCACGCCGCCGAGCGCATCGCCGATGCCTTGCGTGCCGAGCTGGCTCAGCATGCGGCGCACGGCGTCGCGTGCCGCGTGCCAGTCGGCCGCGTTCGCCGGATCGGCGCCGTCGAGCACGCGCAGGCTCTCGCTGATGTGCGCGCGTTCGACCATCAGGAAGTCGGCGCCCTGCACCGCTTCGCCGCTGCGGCCGAGCGTGACCGCGTTGATCGTCGCGTAGTGCTCGACCGCGTCGCGCACACGCGCCAGGTCGTCCATCAGCGCGTCGCGGTTCCACTCGGGGCCGCCGTCCGCGCGACGCAGCGAGTCGTACGCCTGCTCCGCTTCGTGGACGATGTTCGTCAGGTGCTGCAGGCTGTACGTGCGCGCATTGCCCTTGATCGTGTGCATGTTGCGGAACAGCGCCGCGACGATCGAGTGATCGGCGCGCTCGTGCTGGCGGATCATCCGCTCGTTCTCGCTGAGGAAGCCCTTCGCGCTGTGCACGAAGTCGTGGAACTTGTCCTGGCTGATCGACAAAATCTCGCCGATCATCTCGAGGCGGCGCTGCTGCTCGCCCGCCTGCGCGGTCAGCTCGCGAATCTCGGTCACGTCGCGCACGCACAGCATCAGGCGCACGACCGTGTCGGTCTCGTCGGTGATCGCCGACCAGCTCAGGTCGAGCCACTTGTCGCGGCCGTCCGGCATCCGCTTCGCAACTTCGTTCACCAGCAGGTGCTCGTTGAACTCGAAGTTCATGCTGTCTTCGCCGAGGCACGCGTGCACGGCCGCATCGACCTGCGAGCGAGCGTCGGACCCGATGTTCGAGTCGTCGAACACGAGCGCCATCAGGTCGCGGCCCGCGATGTCGTTCGTCTCGAAGATGGTTTCGAGGTACGCCGAATACTCCGCATGCACGACGCCGCCTTCGACGACGGTCAGGATCCCCTGCTGCATGTTCTGCAGCATCGCCTGGATGTCGGCCGTCTTCTGCTTGAGCTGCGCCGAGTTCTCCTGGATCTTCTCGATCATCCCGTTGAACGCGACGATCGAATGGCCGATTTCGTCCATCCGGCCCACCGGCACGCGGCGCGTGAAATCCTGGCTCGTCGCGATCTCGCTCATCGCCGTCTGCATCCCGATCAGCGGGCGCGTGATCTGGCGATACAGCAGCAGGCCGAGCGCGGTCAGCAGCACGATCACCGTACCGGCGACGCCCGCGATAGCGGTTGCCGTCGTCGAGAGCATCCCGTTCAGCGCGCTGATCGCGTCGTCCTTCTGGCGGTTCTTCTCGACGCGCAGCGTGTCGACGATGCTCTCGAGTTCGTCGCGATACTGCGCGACGTTCGCGAACAGGTACGCCTGAGCCATCTCGGGCTTGCCGTCGGCCTTCATCTTGACGGTATCGTCGATCGCCGCGAAATAGTTCGTGGCGCTGTCCTTCGCCTGCGAGACGAGCCCGACCTGCGCCTGGCCGACCGCCGACTTCGCCTGCACGTCGAGTGCGGCGCGCAGCGCGGCCTGCTTCGCCTTCAGCTCGTCGCGCGCCTGCGCGGCGGTATTCGCGTCGGGCGCGTAGACGAGCGTCATCGTCGCGATCTGGATGTTCTTCACATCGGCGACGAGATCCGCCGACGCGAGCGCGCTCGGCACGATTCCCTGGGTGACCTGACGCACCTCGGACGCGCTCTTGCGTGTCTGGTACACGGCATAGATGCCGATCGCGGACAGCGCGAAGAACGTCAGGACGACTAGCAGCGTAATGCGATGACGGATGGTCATGAGTACAGCTCCCCGCAGCGATCCGGATTCGACCGCCGTTTGGTCTATTGAAAGAATGTGAGCGCCGAATTATCGGGGATGGCGCATGACGATCCGATGACCGGAAATCAATCGTTCATTGATAAAAATGCAATGAATAATTGCGACGAAAGAACCCTAAAGTATTGCCGGAATCTGCCGTTAACCTTCTGCCTCATGGCTTCGAACGGCGACCCTGCGCGGCCGGAAAATTCGGGATCCGGATATTTGTTTTTTAATTATTTGATCCGGGAATTAACCGAAATCGGGCTTTCGTAAAACGTTTGCGGATTATCCGCGAATTCGGTCGAATTCGCGATTTTTTATTGCAGTCGAGTGATTCGACGGACGGATGAAAACGATACCGCCCGCCCTGGGGCCGACGAGCGACGATACAGCGCATCGCATCGTTGCCCCAGGAGCGGGCGTGACCGGCTACCGGTCAGTGGCTGCTGGCGCGAGTCGCCCCCAGCCCCGTTTCCGAACGCACCTGCTGCGCGGCGAACGCGCCCTTCTCCGCCTTCGCGCGCAGGCTCGTGTCGAGCACCGAGAACAGCCACACACCCACGAAGCCGATCGTCATCGAGAACAACGCGGGCGACGTGTACGGGAACCACGCCGAACCCTTCGGATAACCGAGCGTCGCCTCCCACACCGACGGCGACACGATGGTCAGCCCCACCGACGAGACCAGCCCCAGGAATCCGCCGATGACCGCGCCACGCGTGGTGCAGCCCTTCCACATCATCGACAGGAACAGCACCGGGAAATTGGCCGAGGCTGCCACGGCAAATGCCAGCGACACCATGAACGCGACGTTCTGCTTCTCGAACGCGATGCCCAGCAGTACGGCGATCACGCCGAGCACCAGCGTCGTGATGCGAGACACCTTCAGCTCGTCGGCACTGTTCGCCTTGCCGTTCTTGAAGACGGTCGCGTAGAGGTCGTGGGACACCGCGGACGCGCCCGACAGCGTGAGCCCGGCGACCACCGCCAGAATCGTCGCGAAGGCCACGGCCGAGATGAAGCCGTAGAACACGTCGCCGCCCACCGTCTTGGCCACCAGCACCGCGGCCATGTTGGCCGTGCCCGCACCGCCCTTGATCACGCCCTTGGCCACGTCGGCCAGTTCCGGATTGGTCAGCACCAGCGTGATCGCACCGAAACCGATGATGAAGATCAGCACGTAGAAATAGCCGATCCACGTGGTTGCCCAGAACACGGATTTACGTGCTTCCTTCGCATCCGGCACCGTGAAGAAGCGCATCAGGATGTGCGGCAGGCCGGCGGTGCCGAACATCAGCGCCATGCCGAACGAGATGGCCGAGATCGGATCCTTGATGAACCCGCCCGGCGACATCACCGACAGCCCGATCCGCGTGGCGTCGTCCGGCGACTTGCCGGCATTCGCGGCGATCGCGGTCTTGACTTCCACGGCATGGGCGAACAGCGCCTCCGGGCTGAAGCCGTACTGCGCGAGCACCATGATCGCCATGAACGTCACGCCCGCGAGCAACATGCACGCCTTGATGATCTGCACCCAGGTGGTGGCGGTCATGCCGCCGAACAGCACGTAGACCATCATCAGCGCGCCGACGATGACGACGGCCATCCAGTAGTCGAGACCGAACAGCAGCTTGATGAGCTGCCCCGCGCCGACCATCTGCGCGATCAGGTAGAACGCCACCACCACCAGCGTGCCGACCGCGGCGAAACTGCGGATCGGCCCCTGTTCGAAGCGATAGCCCGCGACGTCGGCGAAGGTGAACTTGCCGAGGTTGCGCAGCCGCTCGGCCATCAGGAACGTGATGACCGGCCAGCCGACCAGAAAGCCGATCGAGTAGATCAGGCCGTCGTAACCCGACGTCATCACTGCAGCGGAAATGCCGAGGAAGGATGCCGCCGACATGTAGTCGCCCGAGATCGCCAGGCCGTTCTGGAACCCGGTAATGCCGCCGCCGGCGGTATAGAAATCCGCGGCGGAACGCGTGCGGGACGCCGCCCACTTGGTGATCCACAGCGTCCCTGCCACGAACAGCGCGAACAGGACGATGGCCGTGGTGTTGGTCGCCTGCTTGGCGGTCTGACCGACATCGCCGCCGCCCGCGATGGCCACGCCGCACGCGCCCGCTGCCAGCAGCGCGACCAGCGTCATCGAAAGTGTCTTCTTCATTGGGCGACGTCCTGCAGGATGTCCTGCGTCAGTTGATCGTATTCGTTGTTCGCGCGACGCACGTAGATGCCGGTGATGACGACGGTAAACACGATCACCGCCATGCCGACCGGTACGCCGACACTCGTCACGCCGGTGCTGACGGGCTTCGCGAGGAACGACTTGTCGAATGCGATCAGTGCGATGTAGCCGTAGTACACGATCAACATCAGCACGGTCAGGAAGACACCGAGCGTATTGCGCCGTCGCTTGAGTTGCGCATACTTCGGATGCGCTTCGATTTTTTTCACCAACCCATCATGCATCGCCTGTCTCCTGGTTTGCTTTTGAATGAGTGTGGCGATTCTGAAGAGCGAAGCTGACTGCGCGCTTACTCGATCTTTCGAGCGCGGCCTCCCGGGCACTATGGTTTTCCCTAGCGGTACAGCGCGTAGCGCCGCACTCTCAAGGGAGACGCTTGATGGGTGTACGCGGCCCTGCGCGGCGCGCGCCGTCACGACGACGTCAATTCGGCGCAGCGATGCGGGTTAGTCCGGACGCAATATTTCGATAGTTCTCAATAAGCGGATAGTCGCGCGCAGCGTCGATCACGGATCGAGCGCGCCGCCCGACCATCCCGCCGACGGCCGCGAACCCGTCAGCTTCAGCGCGACGTCGCCCTGCGCGACCAGCCGCTCGCGATTGCGCGTGACGATGCGTCCGGCCTGCGGCGCGACCAGCACGTGCTCGCTGCCGGGCACGCCCGGATGCGCGACGATCCGTGCGATGCGCTCGCCCGCGTCGACCGTCGCACCGAGTTCGCGTTCGTACACGAGCACGCCCGACACCGGCGCGAGCACCGTCTCCATGTGCGCGATCGGCACGGCCTCGCCATGCCAGTCATGCGCGCCGGCAGGCTCCGCGATCACGCCACGGCCGCGCAGGAACGCCAGCACGCCTTCGGCATCGCGCTCGGCGAGTGCATCGGATACGTCGGATTGCCCGCGCAGCTCGACGGTCGCGACGAGCCGTTCGCGCAGGCCGCCGTTGCGCGCCCAGTGCGCGGCGATCGCGCCTTCGAACGCGCCGTCGTCGTCCTCGTCCCACAGAATCGCGACGTCGACGCCGAGCGCCGCCGCGAGATCGCGGCCGGCCGGCCACATTTCGCGCTGCACGTACAGGTACGGCAGCGCATCGGAATCGGTATGCAGGTCGAGCACGATATCGGCGTTGCACGCGGCGTCGAACAGCGTGCGCTGCCAGGCGGCGAATGTCGTCGCAGGCCGGCGCGCCGCGGCCGATTCATGGAAATGCCGGTTGAAATTGCGCTGCGTCGCATCGTGGAAGCGGCCGAGCAGCCGCCCTTGCCGGAACTGCGCGAGCCCGAGCGGGTTCGCCTGCGGCACCACCGTCACCGTGCCGCGCAGCATGCCGCGATCGTGCGCCGCGTACAGCTGCGGCAGCAAGCGGTGCAGCACGAGCATGCCGGCGATCTCGTCCGCATGCACGCCGGCCTGCAGGTGCACGCGCGGCCCGTCGCCGCCCGACAGCCGCCATGCGCGGATCGCGAGCGGCTGCCCGCCGTCGCCGGGCACCTGCCATGTCAGCGTCTCGATCATCGTCCGTCCTCCTTCCGGTTCGACTCGCCCATCACGACGCTGCGCGCGAATCCAAGCCGAGGCCCGCGACGAATGCCGCAATGCGCTCGCAGGCGTCGGCCAGCTTCGCATCGTCGACGACGAAGCCGAAGCGCACGAAGCCGGATGCGGTATCGCCGAACGCGCTCGCGTCGAGCAGCGCAACCTGCTTCGCGCGGAACAATCCCCACGTGAATGCATGCGCGTCGAGCCCCGTGCCGCGCACGTCGACCATCATGAACATTCCGGCTTCCGGCAGCAGGCAACGCAGCCCCGGCACGTCGCGCAGGCGCGCGTAGGCCAGGTCGCGGCGGCGCCGGTACAGCTCGCGCATGTCCGCGACGATCGCGGCCTTGTTGTCGAGCGCGGTGACGGCCGCCTGCTGGATGAAGCCCGGCAGCCCGTACAGCATGCACAGCGCGAGCCGCTCCGCATGCTCGATCAGCTCGGTCGGGCCGATCGCCCAGCCGACCCGCCAGCCCGGCATCGCATGCGATTTCGACAGGCTGCCGATCGTCACCGTGCGTTCGGCCATCCCCGGCAGCGACGCGATGCTGACCAGGTCGCGCTCGAACGTCAGCTCCGCATAGACCTCGTCGGACACGACCCACAGATCGCGCTCGCAGGCGAGCCGCGCGATCCGTTCGAGATCGGCGCGCGGCAGCACGACGCCGGTCGGGTTGCACGGCGTCGCGAAGAAGATCGCCTTCGTGCGCGGCGTCACGGCTGCCTCGAGCGCGTCGAAGTCGAGATGAAAGCCGCGCGACGCATCGACCGGCACCGGCACGAGCGTCGCGCCCGATGCGCGCACGCTCGCTTCGTACGTCAGGTACATCGGCTCCGGCACGATCACCTCGTCGCCCGCCTCGCACAGGCACATCGCCATCGCGAACAGCGCGTTCTGCGCGCCGGCCGTCACGATCACGTGCTCGGCACCGACCGCCTGCCCGGACGCCTTCGCATGCTCGCGCGCGATCGCCGTACGCAGTTCGGCGCGGCCCCGTACTTCGCTGTAGTGGGTGTCACCGCCGCGCAGCGCGGCTACCGCGCGTTCGACGATGATCTCCGGCGTCGAAAAGTCGGGATCGCCGACGCTCAGGATGATCGCCGGCTCGCCCGCCGCGACGGCCGCCTGCGCCGCGTAATGAATGTCCCACGCGGTCGTGCGCTTGCCCTGCAGGCGATCGACCAGCTTCGAATAGTTCATGCGTTCTCCGTCGCGCGGCGCCCGAGCGGCCGCCGCATCTTCAAGGGTTCGTTCAACGCGGCATGCGTACCGGCACACGCCGCTCGAGCCGGCCGAACGCGCGTTCGATCACGAACGCGAGCACGACATAGATCACGGCGATCGCCAGCAGCGGCTCGTAGGTCCGCAGCGTCTGCGCGCGGATGTAGTTCGCGGCGCCGAGCACGTCCATCACCGCGACCGTCGACGCGAGCGCGGTCGATTTCAGCAGCATCACCGTCTCGCCCGCGAGCGTCGGCAGCAGGATCTGGATCGCGCGCGGCAGCCACACGCGCCGCGCGATCATCGACGGGCGCATCCCCATCGCGCGCGCCGCCTCGATCTCGCCCTTCGGTACGCCGCGCAGGCCCGCGCGCAGCACCTCGCCGACATACGCACCGACGCTGATCACCAGCGCGAACGCGACATACCAGAAGCCGTCGCGCAGGAACGGCCACAGCACGCTGTCGCGCAGCGCGGGCCAGCCGGCGAACAGCGAGCCGAGGCCATAGTAGATCAGGTAGATCTGCACGAGCAGCGGCGTGCCGCGTATCACTTCGGTGAAGGCCTTGCTGACGCGCGCGACGACCGGGTTGCCCGACAGCCGCGCGAACGCGACGACGATCGCGAGCGCGAAGCCGAACACGGCCGAGATGACGAGCAGCTTGACAGTGGTCAGCACGCCGAGCAGCAGCAGCGATCCGTAGGAAGACAGTACGCTCAGATCCATGACGTTGATCCGGTTCGGTCAGAAAATGCGTGAGAAGACCCGGCGCGGCTCACGATGCCGGCATCCACCGGCCGAAACGCCGCTCGATCTCGCGAAACAGCATGCCGGACAGCGACGTGATCGCGAAGTACACGGCCGCGACCATCAGGTAGTAGTGCATGTACTCGCGCGTCGACCCGGCCGCCTGCTTCGCGGTGTAGAGCAGCTCGCTGTAGCCGACCACGCTGATCAGCGCACTGTCCTTCACGAGGATCAGCCACAGGTTCGTGAAGCCGGCCAGCGCGTACGGCGCCATCGCCGGCAGCGTCACGCGGCGGAACACTAGTGCAGGCGGCGCGCCGAACGCGCGCGCGGCCTCGATCTGCCCGTACGGGATCGCGAGGATCGCACCGCGGATGATCTCGGCCGCATACGCGCCCTGCACGATGCCGAGCACGATCACCGCCGCCGCGAAGCCGTTGACCGCGACCGGCCCGGCACCGATCGCCGTCATCAGCAGGTTGATCGCGTCGGTGCCCGCGTAATAGAGGAGCAGGATCAGCAGCAGCTCGGGCACCGCGCGGCACAGCGTCGTGTAGCCCTGCGCGAGCCGCTCCAGTACGCGCACGCCGGACAGCTTCGCGGCCGCACCCAGCAGCCCGAGCACGATGCCGACGACGAACGCGCCGAGCGAAATCTCGAGCGTCACGCCCGCGCCCTGCAGGAGCGCGACGCCCCAGCCGTCCGGGTCCATGCCCAGGTAGCTCACCCATCCCCAACCGTCCATGCCGCCTCCTCGTCCGTGCGCGTATCCGTGCGATCAGTGCGGCCAGAGGTCGATCGGGAAGTACTTCTTCGCGATCTGTGCGTACTTGCCCGACGCATGCAGCTGCTCGAGCGCCTGGTCCATCTGCTGCTTGAGCGGTGCATCGGCCTTGCGCATCCCCGCGCCCACACCGTAGCCGAAGATCGCCGGGTCCATCTTCACGCTGCCGGGGCCCTTCAGCTCGAACGTGGCGCCGTCCTTCGACTTCAGGAAATCGAGGATGCCGAGCTGGTCGAGATACATCGTGTCGATGCGGCCGGCGACGAGGTCGGCGTTGCAGTCGTCCTGCGTGTTGTACAGGCGCACCGTCGCGTTCTTGCCGTAGGCCATCTTGATGAACTCGGCGTTCGCGGTCGAACCCTGCACGCCGATCACCTTGCCCTTCAGCCCGTCCGGCGTCAGCGTGAGCTTCTGGTTCTTCGCGCCGACGAAGGTGCCCGGCGTCTCGTAGTACGGCCGCGAGAACGAGATCACCTTCTGGCGCTCCGGCGTGATCGACATCGAGTTGAAGATCACGTCGATCTTGTCGCTGAGCAGCGCCGGGATGATGCCGTCCCACGCGACTTCCTTGATCTCGCACTTCGCCTTCATCTGCTCGCACAGCGCGCGGATCAGGTCGGCCTCGAAGCCGCTCCACTGGCCCGTCGGGCTCTTCATCAGGAACGGCGGATACGGCTCGGCGGCGACCCCGAAGCGCAGCACGCCCGACGACGCGTGCGCGGAACCGAACGGCGCGAGCGCCGCGAGGACGAGACTCAACAGGCACAGCAGACTGCGTACGACACGTTTCATGGTCGGACTCCTTGCGGGAAAGATAGGGATCGGGGCAGCCGGCCGCGCGGGCACGCGCGGGTCGCCCCCGCGGTTCAGTGGCGTTGCCGGTGTGCGTTGACGAACTGGCGGCAGCGTTCGCTCTGCGGCGCATCGAAGATCTCGGCCGGCGTGCCGCTCTCCTCGACGCGCCCCTCGTGCAGGAACAGCACCTTGTTCGACACGTCGCGCGCGAACGCCATCTCGTGCGTGACGAGAATCATCGTGCGGCCTTCGCACGCGAGATCGCGAATCACCTTCAGCACTTCGCCGACGCGTTCGGGATCGAGCGCGGAGGTCGGCTCGTCGAACAGCATCACCTTGGGCCGCATCGCCAGCGCGCGCGCAATCGCGACACGCTGCTGCTGGCCGCCGGACAGGAACGCGGGATAGACGTTGCGCTTGTCGGCGAGGCCGACACGTTCGAGCAGCTGCTCGGCGCGCGCGATCGCTTCGGCGCGCGGTTCGCGCAATACGTGCACGGGCATCTCGATCACGTTCTCGAGCACCGTGCGGTGCGCCCACAGGTTGAAGCTCTGGAACACCATGCCGAGCCGTGTGCGGATGCGCTCGACCTGGCGCGGATCGGTCGGCACCGTGCGGCCCTTGCGGTCGACCTTCAGGCCGATCTCCTCGCCATCGACCACGATGCGTCCGCGGGTCGGCGTCTCCAGCAGGTTGACGCAGCGAAGCAGCGTGCTCTTGCCCGAGCCGCTCGCGCCGATCAGCGAGATCACTTCGCCTTCGCGCGCGCTCAGCGACACGCCCTTCAACACCTCCAGCTCGCCGAACCGCTTGTGCAGGTCCATCACCTGCACGCGTTCCTCGACGGCCGCCTTCACGCTCTCCACCCGCGCCAACATGCTGTCTCCTGTGTCGAATTCTCACGCCCGTCCCGTGCGGGATCGCGGCGTCTTGTTGAATGGCCGACCAACCTCATGCGGAGTCGAGTATAGGCGCTGTTGAACGGTGGTTCAACAGATTTCAATAATCCGGGAGCAAGGGTTTTCGCGGGTTCCGCGCCGCTTTCGAAGGTGTAATTGAACAAGCGTCCGACACTCCCCTATAATCGGTGCCATGACGATTCCGTAAGGTCACTCCGTGAAAAAGACTCCTGGCAGCGCACCGGTTCAGACCCGCGGCCGCGGTATCCGCGAAACGCCCGCGGTGCGGCAGCAATCGATCATCGACGCGACGATGCGCTGCATCGCGCGCTACAGCTATTCGGAAACCACGATCGACCGCATCTGCGCGGAAGCGAAGGTATCGCGCGGGCTGATCAACCATCACTTCCAGTCGAAAGACGAGCTGATGGCGCAGACCTACAAGCGGCTCGCGTCCGACCTGCTCGACGTGTCGCGCGCGGCCGCCGCGAACGCGACCGGCCCCGAGGACAAGCTCGACGCGATCATCAAGGTGTGTTTCGCCGCGCCGGTGTTCGCGCCGAAGAACGTGAAGGTATGGCTCGGCTTCTGGAGCGTTGCGCACAGCGACCCGGTGATCCGCAAGGCGCACAAGGAGCTGTATGCCGGCTACCGGCAGGCGTTGAAGAAACTGTTCGACCAGATCGCGGAAGTGCGCGGCGGAACCGTCGACAGCGATCTCGCCGCGCTGACGCTGACGGCCGTGATCGACGGGTTCTGGCTCGAACTCGCGCGCGATCCGACGTCGTTTACCGCGGAAGACGCGCTGACGAGCTGCCTGCGCGTCGTCGATACGTTCCTGCCGCCGCCGAAAACGGCCCGCAAGCGCGCGTAGAACGCCGCGCCACGACGGCAGCATCGCGCACGATCGCCGCCGGCAATCCGGCGGCACCCACGACGGCCTCGCATCGCGAGGCCGTCGCGTTCTCAGTGCGCGCGGATCTCGATCAGATACGGCGCATCGTGCGCCGCTGCTTCACCGAGTGCGCCGGCCAGCGCCCCGCCCTCCTCGATTCGCTGCGCGCCCCATCCATACGCCTGCGCGATCGCGACGAAATCCGGCGTATGCAGATCCACGCCGACCGGCTCGACACCGCCGTCGACCATCGCGCGCTTGATTTCCCCGTATCCGCCGTTGTTCAGCAGCACGACGATCACGCGGGCACGATGCTGCACCGCCGTGCCTAGCTCCGCGAGCGTGTACTGGAATCCGCCGTCGCCGGCGACGCAGACCACCGGTCGCGACGCATCGCCGAGGCTCGCGCCGACGGCGGCCGGCAGCCCGTAGCCGAGCGAGCCGAACCCGACCGACGCGTTGAACCAGCTGCGCGGGCGCGACGCCGCAAAGCCGACGTTGCCCGCGTAGACGATGCGTGTCGAATCCCCGACGATCGCCGCATCGGGCAGCGTGTCGCGCACGGCGTCGAGCAGCGCGAGATCGCGCCGCATTTCGTCGTTCAGTTCCTGTCGCGCCGTCGCACGGCACATCGCCGCGCGTTCGACGCCGCCGCGATCCGCGTGGGCGTGCGCATCGCCGGGCCACACGCGCCGCAGCGCGCGCAGGGTTTCGCCGACGTCGCCCAGCAAAGGCAGCGCGGGCACCGCATTGCGGCACAGTTGCTGCGGATCGATGTCGATCCGCACGAGCGGCGCGGGCATCGAGAAACTGCGCGTCGCGTACAGGTCGTAATCGGTCGGCCCGAGTTCGGTGCCGAGCGCGACGATCAGGTCGCTGTCGCGCATCAGTGCGCGCACCGCGTCGCTCGACGCCGACCACGCGATGCCGAGCGGGTGCGCGGGCGGCAGCACGCCGCGCCCGTTGATCGTCATCACGACCGGTGCGTCGAGCGCTTCGGCGAGCCACCGCACGTCGTCGGCCGCGTCGAGCGCGCCGCCG